>JBCCMR010000373.1:0-1556 GCA_039026255.1 Pseudomonadota bacterium | reverse complement strand
GTTTGCGATGAGGTTTGGGATTGGCTTTCGTCTCCCTCTGGGCAGGGAACGTAAGGTCAAACAGGTAACCTGTCCACCGGGGCAGGCCGGGCATCCGGTAACGGATCATCTTTGCCTTTTGGGGCCCCAGCGCGCAGGATGACGCGGCACACAGCCCGGAGGAAACAATGCCGAAATTCCGCCATATGACCCCGTCAGAACGCCACAAAAGCCTGGGCGCCGGGGCACCCCTGGGGTTTGGCGCGGGCCTGCCGGAGCCGGTGGCCGATGGGATGATCGAAAACGTCATCGGCACGTTTGAATTGCCGGTGGGGGTCGTGCCTAAATTCCCGGTAAACGGGCGCGACTACGCCGTGCCTATGGCGGTAGAGGAACCGTCGGTGGTGGCTGCCGCGGCCCATATGGCCAAAATTGCCCGACACCACGGTGGGTTCACCGCCCAAGCTGACGCCCCTCTCATGCGGGCCCAAATACAGGTGCTGGGCGTCGCGGACCCGTGGACGGCGCGGCAGCGCATTTTAGCGGAAGAGGCCGCGCTGATGGCCGAAGCCGACGTCTGCGACCCAACGCTCGTGTCCCTGGGCGGCGGGTGTCGGCGGGTCGAGGTGCAGGTTTTTCCAGACACGCCCGTGGGCGCAATGGTGGTGACGCATCTGGTGGTGGACGTACGCGATGCCATGGGAGCCAACACAGTCAACACTATGGCAGAAACGCTAGCACCCCGCATCGCAGCCCTCGCAGAAGGTCGCAGTCGGTTGCGCATACTTTCGAACCTTGCCGATTTGCGGCTGGTTCGCGCCCAGGTGGCGTTGCCAGCGGGGGCCCTTGCGGAAGAGGCAGTCCAAGGGATGGTAGAAGCCGCGGCCCTGGCGCTCGTAGACCCCTACCGCGCCGCAACCCACAATAAAGGCATTATGAACGGCATCGACCCGGTTGTTGTGGCCACCGGCAATGATTGGCGCGCGATTGAGGCCGGAGCCCACGCCTTCGCCGCGCGCGGGGGGCGATACAGGTCGCTGACAGACTGGGAAATCGCCGCGTGCGGCGGCATCCGGGGATCGATTGAACTGCCGCTTGCACTCGGGCTTGTGGGCGGGGCAACGAAAACTCACCCCGGCGCCCATGCGGCGCTCGAACTGATGGGTGTCCGGTCAGCCGCGGAACTGGCGCAAGTGGTGGCAGCGGTTGGACTGGCACAAAATATGGCGGCCCTTCGCGCCTTGGCTATGGAAGGGATACAAGAGGGTCACATGGCGCTTCACGCGCGCAACATCGCGATCCTTGCCGGCGCGCGGGGCACTGAAGTCGAGCGCGTGGCCAAAACGCTCGCCGCAGAGGGACGGGTAACTGTGGATCGGGCTAAGGCCGTTTTGGATGGTTACGGTAAAGATTGACCTAGTCTGAAAGAAGACGCGTCTGGGTCAACCGCAGCTTAACCTGTAGACATAATCGAAGGCTTTTCGATCTGAGATTTTAGCCTGCCTCATACCTGTGAGTTGCCAAATCTGATATTCTTATAAATTATTGTTTTATTGTATTTTTTAGAATTTCGAAAT
>JBCCMR010000372.1:0-1626 GCA_039026255.1 Pseudomonadota bacterium | reverse complement strand
GCCCGGTCCACGGCGTTTTCGTCGATATCCCGGTCGCCGGACGCATTCACAAAGGGATCGTCGGTCTTTGCCCCGCTATAGCTGCGCGGACCGCTAAGCGCCACGCCCAACGCGCCAGCCATAGCGGCCTCAGGCCAGCCGGCATTCGGACTGCGGTGCAGATCAGCATCCTCAAAAGCCACATCAAGCGCCGCCTTGCTGGCAAAAGCAGCCGCGATCAGGCCGGCACTGATCCGTGCAGGCACCCAGTTCAGCACGTCGTCAAGCTTTGCGGCTGCCATGCCAAATTCGGCGTATTCGGGCGTGCGGTGGCCGATCATACTGTCGGCGGTGTTGATCATCTTGTAAATCACGATCCCCGGCAGCCCGAAGATCAGAAAGTAGAACACCGGCGCAACGACCCCGTCGCTAAAATTCTCGGCGGCGCTTTCTATGGCGGCGCGGCTCACTTCAGCCTCCGTCATGGCGCCGGTATCTCGACCCACAATCATACTGACGGCGTTACGTCCCTGGGGCAGGCCCTGGCGCAAGGCATCCGCCACGGCCCGCACGTGCTCCACCAGGGATTTCTGGGCAATCAATACGGCCGCGCCAAGAATTTCCAAAAGCCCAAAGTCAGGCACCCAGGCGATTAACCGGGCAGTGACACCCGCGACAATGACTAGGACAACGCATGCGAGGATGCCCTTTGCAATGCGCCGTCCCCCGCGGTTAAGCGCCTCGTCAAGCCAATTCACCAAGTTGCCCATGGCCACCGTCGGATGGGGCGCACGGTCCCAAAGCGCATCCGGCTCTCCAAAGATGCGGTCCAAGATGACCGCCACAAACGCCATGGTGAAGGTGCCCAAACCTAAGCCTCCAACCCCTGGGCGAGCCGCGCCCAATCCGTTTCATGCCCTGGCAACCCGAAGCGAAGCCAACGGCGATTATAAGTAAACACCCGCACCAGGATGTGGCACCGCGCCAATCGGTCTGCCAGGGCGGGCGCGTCGTCGTGGGCATAGGTACGGAACAGCTTTGTTCCACCGACGAGTCTGGCGCCAAATTCCGTCAGTTTTGTGTCGAGAAGGGCGCTTTCCTTGGACAATCGCGCCTGGGCGTCTGCGGCCCATGCCCGATCCCCTAGGGCCTGAGCGCCCAGGGCCAACGCGGGCCCGCTGACAGCCCAAGGGCCGATCCGCGCGCGCAGTCGATCAAGGGTGACCCTGCGACCTAGGGCAAAGCCCAGTCGCAGCCCGCCTAAACCCCAAAACTTGCCCAAACCCTTAAGCACCACCACACCCGGGCGCGCTGCCAGATCGGCAAGGCTTTGACCCGGGTCACAGTCACAGAAGCTTTCGTCGATCACGGTTAGGCCTCGGTGGGTATCCAAAAGACCCTCACGCGACCAGAGCCGCCCGTCGGGGTTGTTGGGATGCACCGCCACCTGAGCCAGCGCCGGGCCCTCGGTCACAACCCGCCAGCCCGCCGCCCGGAAGGCCTCGGCGTGTTCGCCGTAGGTGGGGGCAGCGATACGCACAGTGTCCCGGGGCGCCAGTCCAGGGATAGCTGCGATCAGAACACTCACCCCCGGGGCGGGCAGCACATCTACCCCGACAGGTACATCCCAAAAGGTGCGGGCAGCTT
>JBCCMR010000371.1:0-1752 GCA_039026255.1 Pseudomonadota bacterium | reverse complement strand
CCGCTTTTTGACGCCGCCGACGTGCTGCGCTTTGGCCGTGACCTGGTGGTGCAGCACGGCTTCACCACAAACCTCAAAGGCATCGAATGGCTGCGCCGCCATTTCCCGGACCACCGGGTGCATGCGGTCAACTTCCCCGGCGACCCCTATCCGATCCACATCGACGCCACCTTCACCCCCCTGCGCCCGGGGCTAATTCTGAACAACCCCCAGCGCCGTCTGCCCGAAGACCAGCGGGGCCTGTTCGAAAAAAATGGGTGGGAGATCTTGGACGCTGCCCAACCGGCCCATAACGCGCCGCCGGCGCTCTGTTATTCGTCGGTCTGGCTGTCAATGAATTTGCTGGTGCTCGACCCTAAAACCGTCTGTGTGGAAAAGTCCGAGGTCTACCAGGCCGAGCAGATGGATAAGCTTGGTATGGAGGTGGTGGAGGTCGACCTGCGCGACGCATATGCTTTCGGCGGCGGGCTCCATTGCTGCACGGCGGATGTCTATCGCGAAGGCGGGTGCGAAGACTATTTTCCCACCCAGTAGAGCCGACACCTTCTGGCCCTCGGGAAAAGGTGTCCTGATGGGACGGTTTGCCCTTCTGATGATGGGGTCTCTGGCTCGGTGGCGGGCCAGGATGAGCATGGGCGAAGCGAGCCCGGGGGTCTCGATCAACACTTTCGTGGGTGTGCCTGGCTCATAAACAGCCGGATTTTTTGCCTCGGGTGGGGGTGAGACCGGGCGACGGGCATATCTGCGCGGTGGTGGCCGGCACGTTTGGTCCTGTGGTGCTACTTGTTTTGTTGTGCCTTTTGCTCTGGAATTGCGGGCCGGACCATGGCGGCCCTACGGCAGCCTTGGGATCAACAGGGGGCGCCCATGCGGTCGCACGGCGGCGCCCGCGCTTTAATGCCGGACGTCTTTGCCCTAGATGGATGGGACGAAAGAGACCGGAGACCGCCTATGACAGCCCCCCAGCCCCCGGACTTGCACGACCTAGCTGACCAGGTGCTGGCCGCTGCGCGCAAAGCCGGGGCAGAAAGCGCCGACACCTTGGTGGTTGATGGCCGCTCCGTCAGCATTGACGTGCGGGCGGGGGCCTTGGAACAGGCGGAAAGGTCCGAGGGAATTGACCTAGGGTTGCGCGTCCTTTTGGGTCCGTGCCAGGCCTGCGTGTCGATATCCGACAGCGCGCCCGACGCCATCGCGTCCATGGCTGAGCGCGCCGTGGCGATGGCCCGGGAAGCCCCCGAGGACCCCACCTGCGGTCTGGCATCGGCGGATGAGTTGGCCCGGAAATGGGACGCCGATGCTTTGGAGTTAGCCGACGGTCAGGAGCCGGGCGCCGCAGAGCTGCAAGACTTTGCTATGCGTGCCGAGGCGGCAGCGCTGGCGGTGCCGGGTGTCGCACAAACCCAAGGCGCCACCGCTTACACATCCTGGTCAAACCGGGTGTTGGCCACATCGGGTGGCTTCGTCGGTGGGTACGCTCGAGGGGCTCACGGGCTTAACTGCGTGGCGATCTCTGGCCAGGGGCTTGCGATGGAGCGGGACTACATGGGCGAGGCCCGGACCTTTCTCGCCGATATGCCTGACCCTGAAACCATCGGAAAAATCGCGGGCGAAAGGGCGGTAGAGCGCGCGGGCGCGAAGCGACCGCCCACCGGGAGCTATCCGGTTTTGTTTGACGAGCGTATCAGCTCGTCGCTCATTGGGCATCTTACTGGGGCGATCAACGGGTCGGCTATCGTGCGCGGCGCGTCT
>JBCCMR010000370.1:0-1770 GCA_039026255.1 Pseudomonadota bacterium | reverse complement strand
TGAAAAGTGATCTGAAACCCCTGAGAGTGATAGCCCAGGGCAGCTAACAGGCAGGGTAATGTGATGGGTCAGATCGCAATATTTGTTGCGGCCGCGGCGATTGGCCTAGGCGCAATCACACCGGCGGCGCAGGGCCAAACAGTGACCCTGACTGGCCTTTCAAATGACATAAAAATAACCGGGGAACTCGTTGAATTTGATGGCGAAAACTACGTCGTCGAAAGCGATGTTGGGCGGCTGGAACTTAGCGTCCTTGGCGTCACATGCGCCGGCGCAGCCTGCCCCGAGCCGGGGTCTATCGTATCGCGCTTCGCATTGGCAGGCATGGAGGCCGCGCCGGGTCTGGGGGAGGCTCTCATGACCGGCTTTGCCATGGCGCTGGGTGCGGAGACCACCCAATCCGAAAGCCTTATCACCGTGACCGCGCGCGGTCAGACGCTCGCTGAAATTACCCTTTTACGTCCGGCGGACCTTACCGAAGGAGATGCGGCACCGGCGGCGACGCTTCTGATGGCGGATGGACCGGGGGCGGGCATGACGGTGGCCGTCGATGCCCTGGTGGCGGCGGTTTCGCCGTCCAATCCGGTCGATACAGTGCGGGCGCGCGACCTTCGCCGTGTAGTCGCGGGCGCGGCCACCAACTGGCGCGCCGTAGGGGCGGGCGATGTGCCTATCAACCTCCACGGGGCGCCCCAGACTACCGGTTTTGCCGCCCTGGCGGCACGGCTCGGGTTGACGGTCACGCCGGGTCTGGCGGCGGTGGACCACGCGCGCGTGATAGACGCCGCCGATGCGGTGTCCACGGACCCCTTTGGCATGGCGCTTTTGCCGCTGAGCCAATTGCGCGGGGCAAAACCGCTGGCCCAGCGCGGCAGTTGCGGGCTGGTCACAGCGCCTACGGCTTTTGCTGTGCAAACCGGCCAATGGCCCGGCGCGCTGTCCATCCGGGTGGAGCAGTCAGACCGCGACCTGCCAATTTTTGCGCGCGAGTTCCTCGCCTTTCTGGGCACTGACCTGGCGGCGCGCATCGTAACCGCAAACGGCTACCTGTCGGCAGGGCTGGTGGATCGCAGCGTGAACGAGGCCGGGCAACGGGTGATCAATGCGGTTCTGGCCGCGAAAACCGGGCGCATGGACGATCTGCGTGCACTTTTGGACACGATCAGCGGCGCCGCGCAGCTTTCGACCGTATTTCGGTTTTCCCCTGGGACGCGTGACCTCGACGCGGCGTCCCTTCGCGCGGCAGACGTTCTGGTGGATGCGCTGAGCCTGGGCGTGTTCGGCGACAAGGAAATCACGCTTATCGGCTTTGCCGACGACGGCACCGGTGCACAATCGGCCAACGCCGTGCAAGACGCGCTTTTGGCGCGGGACGAAGACGGGCTTTTGACCAGCATGCGTATCACGACCCAGGGTATAGCAGATCTTGCACCCCTTGTGTGCATCGACACGCCTGGGGCGGACGCGATCAACACCCGGGTGGAAGTTTGGGTCCGTGACCCGGTTGACTGATAATCCCTAGAGGAGACTGAGCGCGCGGAAGCTTGTGTCTTCTTCCTTGCCGACGATCACGTGGTCGTGGACGGTAACGCCGATCGCGCCAAGCGCCGCTTCAATCAGGCGGGTCATATCAATGTCAGCCTCGCTTGGCTCCGGGTTGCCGGAGGGATGGTTGTGCACAAGAATCACCGCCGACGCGTTCAGCTCCAACGCCCGACGCGCCACTTCACGGGGGTAGACGGGTACATGGTCAACAGTCCCTTCTTGCTG
>JBCCMR010000369.1:0-1787 GCA_039026255.1 Pseudomonadota bacterium | reverse complement strand
GCCATTGCCCTGCTGCGGCCAGTACACCCCGCACTTGGGCCTGGGCGTACACGTCTTTTTTGTGTTTGCCCCCCCCCGGGGGGCGGCTGCCGCCTGGGTCAAACATACCCCAGATCGTATCCGACAGCTTTAGCCCGGTCAGCCCCAGTTCGATGTCTGCGGGCATGGCGTCCTCGGTTTTCTTGAGCGGCATGGCCACGGTCATCGTCAGCGTATCCATTTCGCCTTCAAACGGTGGCAGCGGCACCGACCGGGCTTTGAAGCTGACCTTGGTGTCCTGCCCGGCAGTGACGACCGACAGCCCGCCGTCGACGATGGAGTAGGTCCCCTCAGAACGGCCCGAGGATGCGGCAATAACCCCGTCAAGATCGGACGTGGCCATATCGACGTTGGTGGTTGAACTGGCGGTCGTGAAACCGATAGAGAGGTTGCGCGCCCCAGTTAGAAGCTCGACCGCGTTGTCGCTGTTGAAGGCGTCGGCGTCGAAGGTGAACTCGGCATTATTATAGTTCACCTCTGCCAGCACTTTACCGGAGGCATCGTTGACCGCCTGGGTCATGCCCATGACCGCCGCCTTGAAGGTGCCCGTCCAGTTGGGGACGTCACCCGTGCCGCCGCGTAGGTAGGACGCGACCACGTCGTTCATGGTTACCGCAAAAGACAGGTTGCCCTGGGGGTCGACCGGGCCCTCAAAGGACACCGACACGCTGGTGTAGGTGACATCGTGCTGGCGGGCGCCTGCGTTGCCGGTCACGATATGATCGGTGCCCGACACCTCATAGTTGACCGCCGCTTCGGGCTGTGCGCCCGCCGGGTCCACGGTGATCACGAAGCTTTCGGGATATTCGAGCCGCACCCGCTCACTGTCGAGCTCGGTCGCGCGCACGAAGTCGAGCGTCATGCTTAGCCCGTCAGGGCCGGTCACGGCCACGTCTGTGTATTCCACCGAACTGTCCGTTTGCGCCGTGGCGCCGGGCGTCACGGTCAGCCCGGCTTCGGTCATGCCAGAGAGGTATTCGTCCAGCACCTCTTGGGCGCGTTCCTGGGCCGCCGCCGGACTGGCCAAAGCCACTGCGAGGGCCGCAAAAGCGGATGGGAAAACGTGTCGGGTCATAAGGTCCTCCGAAGGATTGATCTGTGATTTTCAGCTATCTGGGCGCGGATTCGCGTTCTCGCTTGCCGCTAGGGTTTCACAAATGATTTGCCGTTGCAAACTGCCAGAGCCAGGCCTATCGCGCAGTGATCCTGATCACTTAAGCGCCGGAGAATGCGATGCCTTGGGATGCCGCGACCACCCAGGTCAACAGTTGGAACGAATGGGACCCCTTGCGCCACGTGATTGTCGGCCGCGCCGACGATGGCCACATCCCGCCCGAGGAACCCGCGCTCGACGCCAAGGTGCCCGAAGACAGCGACATGCGCGGCCAGTGGGGACGCCGCCCCGAAGAAAACATCGCGCGCGCCAACGAGCTTTTGGACACGTTCGCCGGGCAGCTCAGCGCCCGCGGCATCCGCGTTGACCGGCCCGAGCCTATCGACCACAGCCTGCCGGTGACCACGCCTGACTTCCACACCAAAAGCCAGTTCGGCTGTATGCCGCCGCGCGATGTGCTTTTGACCGTGGGCTCCGAAATCCTGGAGGCCACCATGTCCTACCGGTGTCGATGGTTCGAATACCTCAACTACCGCCCGCTCATGCAGCGCTACTGGGAAGAGGACCCCAATTTCCGCCACGAGGCAGCGCCGAAGCCGCGCCTGACGGACGCCGATTACCACCCGGACTATTT
>JBCCMR010000368.1:0-2052 GCA_039026255.1 Pseudomonadota bacterium | reverse complement strand
TGCAAAAAGCTGCGCGCCCGCACGGCGAAGCGGAACTCGGTTCCGCCGGGGTAGGGGTGCGCGGTGATATCAACCGCATCAACCGTGCGAAGCGGGCTCGATGCCTGACAGATCGAACTGCGGAACGTGGTGAAATCGTGATGCCCGATCAGGTGGTGCGCGGCCTCTTGCATGGGGGCGAGCTCTAACGTCTGGCGCTGCTGCCAGACCTGCCCGGCGTCGAGCGTAACCGGTGCCCGGCGGCTGACCAGACGGTAAAGGTAATGGCGGTCCCGGGCGCTAAACCGGGCGTGGAAATCCTCGGACACGGCGGCAGCGGTGGTGATTGCCACGGGCAGGGGCTTCATGTGGTGGTTGAGCGCCTCAGCAAGGCGAAACGGGTCCCAGGCCCGCGTGAGGTCGGCGTGGGCCACCTGGCCCGTAGCATGGACGCCCGCGTCCGTGCGCCCGGCAGCGCGCACTGCCCGGTCGCCGGGGTCGAGCGCGTCTAGCGCCGCCTCAAGCGCGCCCTGCACCGACGCCTGATCCCGCTGTCGCTGCCATCCGGCAAAGGGGCCGCCATTGTATTCGATTTTGAAAGCGTATCGAGGCATGGGCTCGCCATAGCAGGTGCCCGGGCCGGGGGCCACCGGGCCTGGTTTGCGGGGCCAGGCTGCCCCGCCGGCAGCGCCGTGGCAGGGCAGCGCGGGCTTGCCGCCAACGCAACCCCTGCTGCCCCGGCGCCCATCTGCCCGACCGGCGCGCAGCGCGGCACGGCTAGGCAAGTGGCGCCCTGGCGCTTATGTCCCCCTCAGGCGGTCTGGCGGGACGCCGCAAAGGAGGTGGCATGGTTCTGGGGATTGGCACGCTTATCGACGGGGTGTCGCGCCGGGTCGAGCAGGTGGGCGACGGCGTCAGCCAAGCGCTTTTTGAGCCGGTGATCCGCCTCGGCGTGACCGGGCTTTCCCGTGCCGGTAAAACGGTTTTTATCACTTCGCTGGTTGCCAACCTCTTGGACCGGGGGCGGATGCCAGGGCTGAGCGTTGCGCCGCGGATCGTGTCAGCTTACCTGCAACCGCAGCCCAACGACACAGTTCCGCGCTTTCCCTATGAGCCGCACTTGCGCGCCATGACCGGGGCCGATCCTACCTGGCCTGCGGGCACCCGGTCGGTGAGCCAGCTGCGCCTGTCCCTGCGCGTGGCCCCTGCCGGTGTGTTAAGCGCGCTCAGGTCACCGCGCACAGTGCACCTAGATATCGTTGATTACCCGGGCGAGTGGCTTTTGGACCTGCCGCTTATGGACCAGAACTTTGAGACCTGGTCCGAGACCGCGCTGACTTTGGCGCGACAGCCCGCCAGGGCACCTTACGCCGTGGCCTTTCTGGCCGCGCTCGACGCCGCGGATCCGGGCGCCGACCTGGATGAGCCCCGGGCCCAGGCACTGACTGCCGCGTTCACCGACTACCTGCGGGCCGCCCGCGCAGCGGGGCTCAGCGCCTGCGCACCCGGCCGATTTTTGATGCCCGGTGACCTCGAGGGGTCGCCCGCGCTGACGTTCTGCCCGCTGCCCGGTAAGGGCTTTGCGCGCCGATCGCTCGGGCGGGAATTCTCGAGACGGTTCGAAGCCTACAAGCGCGCCGTGGTGCTGCCGTTCTTCCGCGACCACTTCGCCCGCATCGACCGCCAAGTGGTGCTGGTGGACGCCCTGGGCGCAATCCACGCCGGACCCCAGGCTCTGGGCGACCTGGAGGGCGCGCTCGCTGACATCCTTGCCTGCTTCAAAACTGGCCAGAACGGTATTTTGAGCACCCTCCTCGGGCGCCGGGTGGATCGGATACTGTTTGCCGCCACCAAGGCCGACCATTTGCACCACACTCAGCACCCGGCGCTGACCGGGGTGATGCAGGCCCTCGTCCGCGGCGCCCAGGACCGGGCTGAATATCGCGGCGCCCGTACGAAGGCGATGGCTATCGCCTCCCTTCGCGCTACCGAAGAGGAAACCCGCCAGCACGAGGGCCGCGACCTGCCACTGGTGCGGGGCATCCTGGCCGATACCGGGAAGGCGGCGGCGAT
>JBCCMR010000367.1:0-2092 GCA_039026255.1 Pseudomonadota bacterium | reverse complement strand
TCGGTGCCGTGGTGGCAGGGCTGCTTATGGCGGGCGGCCACACGGCCATTCAGACCGCGATGGTGATCGGGGCCTTCCCGTTCTCGATTGTGATGCTCCTGCAATGCGTGGCCATCGTCAAAGCGGTCTATAACGACAGCCGCCGCGCCAATCAGGGTGTGGCCGCCACCACTGACGAGATCGCTACCCCGGCGGAGTAATCCACGGCTGCGGATCCAAAGAGTTCATGGGGCCCCGCTGGCAACGGCGGGGCCCTTTGCGTTTGCGTGGCGCCCGGAGTGCGGGGTCCGGCTTCGTGCGGGTTTGACGCCTTGGCGGACACGCGCCATGATACGGCGCCAAGCAACGGAGACAGGCGACATGCGCATACTGAAATGGATCGGTCTGACGGTGGTAGCGCTGGCGCTTATTGGGGCGGCGGTGGGCCTTTGGAAGCGCGAAGAGATCACCCGCCTCCTAGCCGTGAATTCACTTTTTGACGCCGACCTTATCGCCGGGAATTTCTCGAACATGGACGACCTTTTTCTGACTGTGCCCGTCGACCGGGGGGCAGGCCCGGTGCGTGCGTTAGAAGCGGGGTCGCCTATGACAATGCCCGATGGTTTCGACGCCTGGGTGGATGCGCGCAGCGTTCTGGCGGCGGTCGTGCTGAAAGACGGGGCGGTTGTCTACGAAAACTATTGGGGTGGTACGAAAGCGGGTGACCACCGGGTCAGTTGGTCCGTCGCCAAGAGCTTCTTGTCTGTCCTGGCCGGTGTGCTGGTTGAAGAAGGCGCTTTGGCCCTAGACGATCCTGTCACCCGCCATGCACCAAAGTTGGCCGGCTCTGCCTATGAGGGCGCCACGGTGCGCGACGTGCTAGAAATGGAAAGCGGCGTGGCTTTTGACGAAGACTACCTAGACCCCAACTCCGACATCAACCGTATGGGCCGCACGATAGCGCTTGGCGGCACGCTCGACGATTTCACTGCAGCGATCACGGTCCGGCGCGCCCCCCCGGGCGACAGCTTTACCTATGTCTCTATGGACACCCACGTGGTGGGCATGGTGCTGCGCGGCGCCACCGGACGCTCCATCGCCGACCTTTTGTCCGAAAAGGTCATTGTGCCGCTTGGGCTCGAAGGGACGCCCTACTATATGGCTGACGGGGCCGGGGCGGCATTTGTGCTGGGCGGGCTCAACATGCCGACACGCGACTACGCGCGTTTTGGGCAGATGGTGCTGGACGATGGGCGCGTGGACGGGGCGCAAGTGGTGCCCGCGGACTGGCTTGCTGCCTCCACGGCCTGGAGCGCAAAGACCGCCCCGGGCGCGCTGAAATACGGCTACCAGTGGTGGGCACCAAAGGACGCCCGCCCGGGCGAAGTCTTCGGCCAGGGCGTTTATGGTCAATACCTTTGGATCGACCGCGAAGCGGGCGTCGTCATTGCCACTAACGGCGCTGACCGGGGGTTCCGCGGGGCAGGGGTGAGCGATGGCAACATCGCCATGATGCGCGCCATAACCGCGGCGGCACGATCTGCGACTGAATAGGCCGTTGCGCGCCCAGGCGCGGGCCCTGTTGGGCGATAGCGCGCGACTTAGCGCACGATGCGGCTGTACTTCGAGCCTTCGATGCTGACGCCCAAAAGGATGCCTGCTTGGCCAAAAACAAGCGCGTAGACCTCTTCGTCGATAGAGTTGGTGTCGATCCCTGCCGCGCCCGCGTCGTCAAGCACGGTGTATTCAATGTCCGCGCCTAGGGTCCAACCGGAGCGGCCCCGGAACTTGGCAAGGTGTTCGCTGTCCATAAAGAAAAGCACGCTTGAATACTGCGCCGCCCCGGCTTGCAGTCCGTAGCTTGCCGCGGCGACGGAATAGTAATCCACGGGCGCCTGCCCGATCAGGAGCGAGCCCTCCCCGTAGGCGCCGCCCACGATAAACCCCGCCTTTGTCACAAGCGGGATCACCAGCATGCCCGCCGCCCGTTCCATTAGCGCCGAGGTGAAGGGAAACTCCGACTGCATTGTGCCCACAGCCGAGGTCACCCGTTGATCGATACGATCGCGTCCGCCGGAGTTTACGCCGCCGCCACAGGCGGCCAGCAGTCCTG
>JBCCMR010000366.1:0-2125 GCA_039026255.1 Pseudomonadota bacterium | reverse complement strand
GCCGCTGGCAAGCGGAAAATGGGTCCGCAGCGTCCTATGTCAAACACATCGAAAGCGCACCGCCCGACGCGCTTGGCCCGGCAGAGCGCGCCTTTATTGCTGACCGGGTCTCGTTTTATATTTCGTCGGTGTCGGCCAGCGGCTGGCCTTACGTGCAACACCGGGGCGGGCCGCGCGGCTTTCTCCACGTGTTGGGTCCCACGCAACTAGGATTTGCCGATTACCGCGGCAACCGCCAGTTCATAAGCGCGGGCAACACTGACGGCGACACCCGCGTCGCGCTGATCCTGATGGATTACTTCAACAAGCGGCGCTTAAAACTCTTGGGCCACGCCCGCTTTCTGCCCTTAGATAAAGCTGACCCGACCCTCGCCGCCACCCTGTCGGCTACTGTGGCTGGACCGCCCGAACGCATCGTAACCATTGATCTGACCGCGGCGGATTGGAACTGCCCACAGTTCATCCCGGAACTCTACGAAGGCGAAGCTGTCAAAGCTGTGGTTGGCGGGCGCATCGCCGCCCTTGAGGCCGAAAACGCCCGCCTAAAGGCGGAACTTGCGGCGCTTCAAGGCGGTGGCGATCCCTGACGCAACCCTATCCATCCCGCGCCACGTTCCAATCCACCGACACACTACCACGGAGACCCTGATGACCCCCGCAGAAATGGACGCACGCATCGTCCGCTACGGCGATCTTAAACCCTGCAAAACCGCTTTCATCGATGCCCACACCCCAGGCAGCGACCAAAAAGAGAACTTCACCATAATCGGCGGCGGTGTCAGCGAAAGCCCTGACCAGCACGTGCACATCAAAGACACGCCCGGATTTAACATTGGCGCGGCGGGCCAGCCGCCCAAATGCCGCAACAGCCTGCACAGCCACCGCACCGCCGAGGTTTTCTTTGTACTCAAAGGCCGCTGGCGATTTTTCTGGGGCCGCTGGGGCACCGCAGGCGAGGTGGTGCTGGAGGAGGGCGACATCTTCAACATCCCGACCGGCATTTTCCGCGGGTTCGAAAACATCGGCACCGACTACGGTATGATCATGGCGATCTTGGGCGGCGACGACGCGGGCGGTGGCGTAATCTGGGCGCCGCAAGTGATCGAAGACGCGCGCGCTCACGGACTTGTTCTGGGTCAAAACGGTAAGCTTTACGACAGCAAAAAAGGCGAAGCGCTGCCAGAGGGCATTTCACCGATGCCGGTGCTCAGCGAAATCGAGTTGAAAGACTTTCCCGAACCGGGGGCGCTTGACGTGGTGCCAGGGCACGTAGCGCGCTACTGGGATATGTGGTCAATGGCCCAGGGCACGCCAGCCCAGGTGATCGGCGATAACGCTATGCTGCGCGACAAGCCAGGGTTCGGGGTCGAATTCATCCGCGACGGATCGCTTTCTAACGGGTCCTACGCCATCGACCGCCACGAGGTCCTAATGGCTATGCGTGGCCACTGGCGGTTGACCTGGGACGGGGGCATGCGCACCCTTGCCCCCGGGGACACTTGCGCGGTCCCCCCGGGCCTTGCCCGAAGTTTAGAGCCGGCCATGACCGGCGAAGCCAGCCTCTTTCGCGTGCGCGCGACCGACGACCCAGCTGGACCGACCTGGCGCGGCTAGGGACCGCCAAAAACTCCCACGTCGCACCCGACAGCCGCGCAGTTCTTTGAGTATGTTTACAGAGAAGAAGATATCGGCCGCTAGGACCGGCAGCGGCGTTGAGCCCCGCAAGGCAAGAGACGCAAGATGACCCGCAGCGCAGTCAAGGCAAGCGGCGCGCGCGAGCCCTTTGTGAGACGCGCCCGGTCGCTCTTCTTTTCTGTTCAAGTTGTCAAAAGGGCCCGCGCGCCGATCTGGAACGCGGGCTCAAATTTGCTGTCTTGCCGCGTCAGGCGCCCGGCTGTTTTGTCCAGCGCAAATAAGGCAACTGCGCGGTGAACTCGCCGAATTTTTCTGTAGCCGCTTCGTTAGATACCGCCGGTGGGATAATCACATCCTGGCCGATTTCCCAGTTTGCAGGCGTTGATATGCCGTGCTTGGCCGCCGTCTGAAGCGCATCCACCGACCGCAGGATTTCGCCAAAGTTGCGGCCTACGGTCATCGGGTAAGTCATCTGCAAATTCACCTGCTT
>JBCCMR010000365.1:0-2134 GCA_039026255.1 Pseudomonadota bacterium | reverse complement strand
GCTGCCCCTTGGATAGCGTATCCTCCGGCTTTGCCGCGCCATTCGCCCCGGGCGAGGTAGGCGTCAAGCTCGGCCGGCGCCAGCCGCCGCATGCGGACTTGAGTGGTCACATCCCGTTCGCGAATGCCACCGACGTCATGCAGGGCCACAGCAGTGATAACCCGGTGGCGACGTCCAGACATCAGTTCCAGGAATCGCCGGGCCTCTGCTTCGTCTTCGGGCTTGCCTAGGATGCGGCGACCCACAGCTACGACCGTATCGGCGCAAAGAACCGCCTCACCGGGGCCAGGTATGCTCGCTTCGGCTTTCTCACGGGCCATGCGTTTGGCATAGGCGCGGGGAAGTTCGTCTGGTGCTGGGGTCTCGTCGATATCGGCCGGACGCACCGCGTAGGGGGTTATGCCGATCTGGGCCAGAAGCTCCAACCGGCGCGGGCTTGCCGACGCCAGAATAAGCTGCGGACTACTTGTAGCGGTAATTGATCCGCCCCTTGGTCAGGTCATAGGGGGTCATCTCCACCTGGACCTTATCCCCTGCCAGTACGCGAATGCGATTCTTGCGCATCTTGCCTGCGGTGTGGGCGATAATCTCATGGCCGTTATCGAGCTCCACCCGAAACGTCGCGTTCGGCAAAAGCTCGGTAACGACGCCGTCGAATTCAAGAAGCTCTTCCTTGGCCATGTCGTCTCCTGTTTCGCGGGGCACCCCGCACGATAGCGGGGATATGCGGGGCACCTGCATAATAATCAAGGGCAAATAGGGGCGCACGGGGTTGCTGGGCTGGGTAGGGACGACAACAACTTACGACGGAACGGTTCTGCCGCGTGCCCATAGAAAAATCTAATGCCGCGTCAGCGGCTCCGCTGGATAAAGGTGCCGACGGGCAGTGCTCCTAACGGTCGCTTCCAAATATCCCGTTGATTACTTTTTTAAGCACTGTTTCGGCTTCCCGCTCAGCCTCGCGCAGGTCTTCGCCCACCTGGCGTGCCGCCCGTTTTAGGGGGTTGCGCTCCTTGGCGGGCGCGCGGGCCACCTGGGCCGGGGCCTGGGGACGCGGCGGCGGGGCAAGCATCGGCAGCGGCGCGGGCGGCTGGTCCCCCTGCACGCGCACCATGGTTTCGCGCCAGATGTCGGCGGGAAGGCCGCTGCCGGTCACGCCTGTGAGCTTGCTGTTGTCGTCGTAGCCCATCCAGACGCCAATGACGTAATCCGCGTTGAAGCCGATAAACCACGCGTCGCGGGCGCCCTGGGTGGTGCCGGTTTTGCCGGCCACCTGCATGCCGTCGATCCGCGCCCGTCCGCCAGAACCCGAGACCACCACGCGGTTCATCATCCAAACCAACTGCTGGGCCGCCCGCTCGCTGATCACTTGCGCGCCGGGCTGGGCCGAATGGGCGAGCACTACATCGTTATCCCGCTGCTGGATCATGGTTTCGATCCCGTAGGGCGGTGTGTGGCGCCCGCCGTTGAGGATCGAGGCATAGGCCCCCGTCATCTCTAGAAGCGACGCCTCGGATGCGCCAAGCGCGATGGCGGGCCCGTCGGCAATCGGCGAGGTCACGCCAAGCGCTTCGGCGGTGGCCTTCACCCGGTCGCGGCCAACCGCTTCGGACACTTTGACAGCCACCGTGTTTATGGACCGCGCGAGCGCCTCGTGCATGGGCATGGGCCCGTTGAAATCATTGGTGTAGTTCCGTGGTGACCAGGCACCAGAGCCCGGGATATTAAGCGTGACAGGTTCGTCCACCACAACGGTATCGGCGCGCCACCCGTCTTGCAGCGCGGCGGCATAAATAAAGGGCTTAAAGCTTGATCCGGTCTGGCGCCGGGCCTGGGTGGCGCGGTTGAATGCGCCTGCCACCCCCGACTTGCGCCCGCCCACGATGCCGCGAACAGCCCCGTCGCGGGACAGCACAACAATCGCCGCCTGGGCGGTGGATCCTTCCCGCACCTTGGTTTCAAAGATGTGGCTGAGTGCATCTTCCGCGGCCTTTTGGACACGCTTGTCGAAGGTTGTCCGGATCAAAAGGTCCTCTTTGGTGTCCTTTAAAAGGAACTCAGGCCAACAGCGCCATCGCCAATCCTGCTCAGCTGAGCCAGATCGCCAAAAACCGCACCGGCGACCATTTCGCCG
>JBCCMR010000364.1:0-2224 GCA_039026255.1 Pseudomonadota bacterium | reverse complement strand
GCCGATCATCGTGGCCGCAGAGCTGGGCTTTGCCGAAGAAGAGGGTCTGGCGCTGAAGCTCCATGCGTCGCCGTCCTGGTCGACCCTGCGCGATCGCCTATCATTTGGCCACCTGGACGCGGCCCACATGCTGTCGCCCGTGCCCGTGGCGAGCGCCCTGGGCCTGGCGGGTGGGGGCGATGTGCTCCATGCGCTTTGTGTGCTATCGGCCAACGGCAACGTAATCGGGGTGAGCCCAAACCTGGCGGAAAAGATGCGCGCGGGCGGACATGATTTCGGCTTTGACGACGCGCTGAAGGCCGGAAAGGCGCTTATCGCCGCCAAAGACGGGCAGTTGCGGGTCGGCGTGCCTTTCCCGTTTTCCATGCATGCGGAATTGGTCTACTACTGGCTTTCGGCGCTTGGCCTGCCCGCGCCCGAGGCGCTTTTGGTGCGCACTGTGCCGCCTGCGCTGATGGTGGACGCGATGCAGGCGGGCGAACTCGACGCCTTTTGCGTTGGCGAGCCCTGGGGGTCGCGCGCGGTGGAGGCGGGTGTCGGCGAACTGATCCTGCCCGGCAAGGCGATCTGGGCTTTCGCGCCCGAAAAGGTGTTGGCCGTGCGTGCGGGCTGGGCCGACGCGGAACCCGATCTCTGCGCGCGTCTGATCCGGGCGCTTTGGCGCGCGGCGCGCTGGCTGGCGGGCGCATCGTCGCTGAGCCTGGCGGCGGAAACGCTGGGTCAGGCAAAATACCTCGCGATGGCGCCGGAAATGCTAGAACGCGCGCTCTTTGGGCGGCTGATCATCGCCCGGGGCGGTGAAACCCGCGCGGTGCCGGGGTTTGTGGAGCTTTCGTCAGGCCGCTCGGCCACGGCAGGTTTTCCCTGGCGCAGTCAGGCCCAGTGGATCGGCGAGCGTCTGGCCGCGCGCACGGGCCTTGACCGCACCGCCTGCGCGCGCACCGCCGCGGCAACTTTCCGATCCGACCTCTACCGGGCCGCCCTGCGCGGGGTGACGCCGGACCTGCCCTCGGCGAGCGCCAAAATCGAGGGATCGCTGGGCGAACCAACGGCCGTAGGCTCCCCCGGGGGGCGCCTGATTCTGCCCCGAGACGCGTTCTTTGACGGGCGCATATTTGAGCCCCTTTCGGATTAGTGCGCGTGTTTTAGGCAACCGCCCCCGAGCCATTGCTGCACATGCGAAATTTTCGCCGCGCCCCAGAAAAAGCCCTTTGTTGCCCGCGCCGGAGCCGCTACGCAAAACCACGAACAGCGCTGTTCGTCCCAATTCGCCCGGCTGATCGGGCCCCCGCAAAGCAAAGCCGCTTGAGCCTCGGTGCACCCGCATCGTGCGACTCACGCGGCTTTTTCTTTTGGCGCGGTCCCCGCGCTGCCAATGAAAGGACACGCAACCATGCTTGGCAAAAAATCACTTGTTGCCGCTGCGTTCAGTCTGATCGCGGCCCCTGCTTGGGCCGATCTGCTGGACCTCGAAAAGGACGAACTCACCTTCGGTTTCATCAAACTGACGGATATGGCACCGCTCGCGGTGGCCTATGAGAACGGCTATGTCCTGGACGAAGGGCTCTTTGTGACGCTCGAAGCGCAGGCCAACTGGAAAGTGCTTTTGGACGGGGTGATCGACGGCACGCTTGACGGCGCGCACATGCTGGCCGGTCAACCCCTGGCCGCCACGATCGGCTTCGGCACCGAAGCGCACATCATCACGCCCTTTTCCATGGACCTCAACGGGAACGGGATCACAGTATCAAACGAGGTCTGGGAAAAAATGCGCCCGCATATCCCGTCCATGGATGACGGCCGCCCCCAGCACCCAATAAGCGCGGCGGCCCTAAAACCGGTCGTGGATGAATTCAAAGCGAACGGTGAGCCCTTCAACATGGGTATGGTCTTCCCGGTGTCGACCCATAACTACGAACTGCGATACTGGCTGGCAGCTGGCGGGCTGGAGCCCGGCTACTACAGCCCCGACAACATCTCGGGCCAGATCGGCGCGGACGTCTTCCTCAGCGTCACCCCGCCGCCGCAGATGCCCGCCACGCTCGAAGCGGGCACCATCCACGGCTACTGCGTGGGCGAACCTTGGAACCAGCAGGCGGTGTTCAAGGGCATCGGCGTGCCGGTGATAACCGACTACCAGCTTTGGAAGAACAACCCCGAAAAGGTCTTTGGCATCACCAAAGAATTCGCCGAACAGAACCCCAACACCACAAAGGCCGTCGTC
>JBCCMR010000363.1:0-2274 GCA_039026255.1 Pseudomonadota bacterium | reverse complement strand
TTGAAACCCGCTGTCGACCTTGCCCTGCTCCCCAAGTTGGTAGAGGCGCTGTTCGGCGTGCACAATCTGTTCGGCCGGTTCGTCTTCTACGTCCATAGCTTGGGCTTTGACGGATATCTCTTCGCCAATGGCAATCAGATCTCGGCGGATTGCCAGATCATAGATCATCCGCGCATAGTCGCGCGCGGCAAAGACCGACATTGAGGCCCCCGCTAACCGCACGAGATACCCTGTGCCGCCCACCCCCTCTAGCCCCGGGTCATCTTCCAGAAACGCCTTGATTGTCACCGGGCTTGCTAAGGAATTTTTCTGGATGCGCCGGGCGATGATCGCAAAAATACGCCCGTGAAGCGGGTCGAAGAAATGGCCCTCGGTCACGATGGACGCCACGCGGTCGTAGACATCGTTGTTGACTAAAAGCGCGCCAAGAAGCGCCTGTTCGGCTTCGATTGAATGGGGTAGCTCCGCCATCGCGCCGGCGCCTGTTTCGGCACCCGACACCGGGGCGTGCCCCCCGGGGAGTGGGGTCACACTGCTCATCTGTCTTCCTTTTCCCTGCCGCGTCGTCGTGCCAAAGTCGGCATCGCCGCGCAATCTGGAAAACCTGTGGACAACCTGTGGGTAGCCGAAAAACCTAAGTTCTCGGCCTGCTTAGGGGTCAAAGAATTTTGCAGCAGTTGCGAAAGGCTCATTGACGGGACCACAAGGTATGGTGGGTTCCATTTGTTCTTACCACAATTCATGCTAAATGTTCAGTTGTGAAATCGCGAATCGAACGAAGCTCCGCTTTCCGCTGATTCCTCGTCTCGGATGGGCTTTTGCCCGCCGTTATCGGTGTGACTGCGTCTTCCTTGTCCGCCCTGTGGGGTTCGGTGCGCGCCTTCGCAACTGCCTCATGGCAGCGGTCCATCCGGACCGTGGCCATTCATCAGGTACCTGACCCGGTCGCGTTGCGACCGGGTTTTTTTTTGCCCGCCTCAGCCGGAAACGCACCCCGCGGTCAGCGCGCGCAAAATTGGCTTGTTTTGAGCCGCTCGCTGCAAACGATCAGCGTTGTAGTCCGGGCGGCAGATTGCAAGCGTGCGCCAGGCGCCGCCATTGATGCGCCCTTCCAGACGCAACTCAACCGGCGCCCCGGCAAGCCGCGACGGGTTAGCGCGCACCTGGGTTTGAAACCAGCGGAAGTCCATCTGATTTTCGGTTTCGAAGGGACGTAGGTCCAAGGTGCGCGACAACTCTTGCCCGGGGGCCAACTGTAAGGTTTCAAAGGCCACAAGCGTTACTTCGCGGTCGTCGTTGCGGATCTCTTCGCGGGCGATGCGCGTCTGGTTGAGCATTACCTGGTCTTTGGGTGCTTGCGTTTCCGGGTCAAAGCGCACCGAAAGCCGGGTCTGCGTAATGTCGCGGGCAATCGAGTCAAGATTTTCCAGGCGCAGCGCAAGGATAAAGGACAGATGGTTTTCCCCGCAGATCCGGTCTGTCCATTGATCGTCCGTTTCCCCGTCTTTTCGTCTGGAGCGCTGGTCATAGGTGCAGCGCGCGCTGGTGCTGATCACCGAAACAGTCACCCGGGGCTCTGACACCAGGTGCCGGATCTCGGTCATGTAAATCACGCCGGAGACAACCGCAGCCGGGAGCCCAATCAGTGTCAGGAGTTTTCCGCTGATATCCCCGTAATGGATAAGTCGCTGCCAGAGCCCTTGCGGCGCGCTCATTGCCCAGTGGCGGGGGTTTGGACCCGATTCAGCCCAGGTTTCACGGTGTCCTCAAGGCGTCGAACCCGGTCGGTGAGCCCTGGCGTGTCGGACAAGATAACCGCGTCGCGCAAGCGAAGCGTTTGCGTACGCAGGCGGATTGCGTCTTGGAAACGACCCTGGCGGGAGGTCAGCCCCGCGACGTAGTCTTCGGGGCAAAAACACTGGGTCGGGACGGGTACTGGCGTGTCGCCCGGAACCTCTGGCACAATCGGCGCCCCCGGCATGTCGACCGGGTCTGAAAAGTTCTCAATGACTGCGAAGTCTTCGCCTAGGTAGTCGCGCACCGCCTGGGCGCCGAGATATTCAACACCCTTCAGGTCCACCCGGGGCATCTGCCCGGGTCGTTTGATGATTTGTAGCTGTTTGAACCCGCCCTGGTCTTCGGCCGCGCCGGGCATGGCCCCCAGAAAACCCGCCGCAGTCATCCCGACGGCCAAGGCCGCAAATACCGTTTGTCGCATCGTAGCGCTCCAATTTTATCAACCAATGGTAGCACTATGGCGCTGGAAGAGCCGCC
>JBCCMR010000362.1:0-2307 GCA_039026255.1 Pseudomonadota bacterium | reverse complement strand
CGAGCCCGCTGGTGATGGCGTAGGCGCCCCGGCCCGTACCGTAGCTTGACCGCCAGCCCGCGCCCATCTCTTCGATGCCTGCGCCTTCGGGTTCGGCGCCCACATACTGGCCCGGGTCTGCCGCTCCGTGGGCCTTTCCGAAGGTGTGTCCGCCCGCGATGAGCGCCACGGTTTCTTCGTCGTTCATGGCCATGCGCGCAAAGGTTTCGCGGATGTCGCGGGCGCTGGCCATGGGGTCGGGGACCCCGTTGGGGCCTTCCGGGTTCACGTAGATCAGGCCCATCTGCACCGCGCCCAGGTGGCCTTCAAGCTCCCGGTCGCCCGTGTAGCGTTCGTCGCCCAGCCACTCGCTCTCTGGCCCCCAATAGATGTCTTCGTCCGGTTCCCACACGTCTTCGCGGCCCCCGGCAAAGCCAAAGGTTTTAAAGCCCATGCTCTCGAGCGCGCAGTTGCCGGTAAAGATCATAAGGTCCGCCCAGGACAAGGCTTCGCCGTATTTCTTTTTCACCGGCCAAAGCAGCATGCGCGCCTTTTCCAGGTTGGCGTTGTCGGGCCAGGAGTTAAGCGGCGCAAACCGCAGCGTGCCCGCGCCAGCGCCACCGCGGCCGTCGCCCACCCGGTATGTACCCGCGCTGTGCCAAGCCATACGAATGAAGAAAGGGCCGTAGTGGCCGTAGTCGGCGGGCCACCACTCTTTCGAATCGGTCATCAGCGCAAAAATATCTTTGCGTAACTCAGCCAAGTCCACGGTGCGGAATTGCGCGCGGTAGTTGAAGTCGCGGCCCATGGGGTCCGTCTTTTCGGAATTGGCGCTGAGCGGGCGCAGGTTCAGCTGGTTGGGCCACCAGTGGTTGTTGGCTGCGCTGCCGGTAATGTGTTTATGGGCGCCGCCCATGACCGGGCATTTGCTTTCGGGTGCACCGTCCATTGTTCTTATCCTCCTGCTGGGTTTTGCCGACCTGGCTTAGATGCTGTTAGATAGCGCGGCGGCCTATCAGGGATAAGTTGTAAATTCTGATAGCGGCGATAAGCATACCTTATGAAAAACCTGACCCTGAAACAACTTCGCTATTTTCAAGCTTTGGCCGAACATCGCCACTTTGGCCGCGCTGCGGCTGCCTGTTCTATTTCGCAGCCGGCGCTGTCCATGCAGATCAAGGACTTGGAAGCGGATGCTGGCGCGCCCCTGGTGGAGCGAGGCGCGCGCCAAGTGCACCTGACTGCCCTTGGGAAAGCGTTTGCAGATCGGGCGCGGGACATTTTGGCGGCGGTTGATGAACTTCAAGATCTGACGCGTGCGGCCCAAGGACGCCTAAGCGGGCGCCTGCGTCTGGGCGTGATTCCGACGGTCGCGCCTTATCTTTTGCCGCGCATGGTGGCGTCTGTGTCGGCGAGCCACCCGGGGCTCGAGCTTCAAGTGCGCGAAACGGTGACCCCACGGTTGCTGGAAGGGCTAGGCGATGGCAACCTTGATGCGGCGGTGATGGCGCTGCCGGTAGTGCAGACTTGGCTGGCTACTGCCCCCATCCTGGCGGAGCATTTTGTGCTCTTGCGTCCAGCAAGCGACCGCGGCGCACCGGTGCCGGCACCTGAAAAGCTGCGAAAGATGCGGCTTTTGCTTCTTGAGGAAGGTCATTGCTTTCGTGACCAGGCGCTGGCGTTCTGCAATTTTAACACGGCACTCCCGCGAGAAGGGTTCGACGCAAGTTCGCTTTCCACCCTGGTGCAGATGGTCGCCGCAGGCATCGGCGTGACGCTTTTGCCGGAAATGGCGATCCCGGTTGAAACCCGTTCGGCCACGGTGGATGTGGCGCATTTCGCCCCACCGGAACCCCGTCGCACAGTCGGGCTGGTCTGGCGGCGCAAAAGCCCCTTGGGAAAAGAACTGGGTCGCTTGGCAAAGGGGCTTTCCCGCGATTTCGGCGGCGGTGTTGAATTGTCGCCATAGGGCGGAACTAAATAACACACCGATCTTTATGGATACTGCCGGTGCCGAAGAGCGGCACCCGGCCCCACGGCGGCTGGCGCGGCCTGCGCTGGCCCGTTAGCATCCGGCGTACAAAATACTGCGAAAGGCCCGCCATGACCCAGCCATGCATTATCTGTGTCGCGATCACCGGATCGGTGCCCCGTAAGGCCGACAACCCGGCAGTGCCCATCACAGTCCCCGAACAGGTGGAAAGCACGCAAGCGGCCTTTGAGGCCGGGGGGCTTCGTGGGCAGCACGAAGTGCTGATAGTGTAGGGGGGGACAAAAGCCATGCCTGAGCGACTCGCGGCGATCGACTTTGTGGTGGAAACGCTGGTG
>JBCCMR010000361.1:0-2379 GCA_039026255.1 Pseudomonadota bacterium | reverse complement strand
GGCGCCGTGACCATCGCCACCAACATGGCCGGGCGCGGCACCGACATCCAGTTAGGCGGCAACGTCGATATGCGTGCGGCGCAAGAGATCATCGAAGCCGGGGACGAAGCCGACCCGGCCGCGATCCGCAGTCGCGTTGAAAGCGAGGTCGCCGAGGCCAAGAAGACCGCCATCGACGCGGGCGGGCTTTTTGTGCTGGCCACCGAACGGCACGAAAGCCGGCGCATCGACAACCAGTTGCGCGGCCGTTCCGGCCGTCAGGGGGACCCGGGCCGGTCCGCGTTTTTCCTGTCGCTGGAGGACGATCTGATGCGCATCTTCGGGTCGGAGCGGCTCGATAAGGTGCTGTCTACACTGGGCATGTCCGAAGGCGAGGCGATCATCCACCCCTGGGTGAACAAGTCGCTCGAGCGGGCTCAAGCCAAGGTCGAAGGCCGCAACTTCGACATCCGCAAGCAGATCCTGAAATTCGACGACGTGATGAACGACCAGCGCAAGGTCATCTTTGGCCAGCGGTTCGAAATCATGGAATCCGACGATCTGTCTGATGTGGTCCGCGACATGCGCGAGCAGGTTATCGACGATCTGGTGACGAAGCACATCCCCCCCAAAAGCTATCCGGAACAGTGGAACGGCGAAGGGCTTTACGGGGAGGTGATCGAATTCCTCAACCTGGACGTGCCAATTATCGAGTGGGTTGGCGAAGAAGGCATCGACGACGAAGACATCCGCGAGCGGCTCAACAAAGCCGCTGACGAGGCCGCCGCGAAGAAGGTCACTGATTTTGGCGTCGAACAGTTCCGCAAGATCGAAAAGCAGGTAGTCCTCCAGACAATCGACAAGAAATGGCGCGAACATCTGCTCACGCTCGAACACTTGCGGTCGGTCATTGGATTTCGCGGTTACGCCCAGCGTGACCCGCTCAATGAATACAAAACCGAAGGGTTTGAGCTTTTTGAGCGGATGATAGACGGACTGCGCGCGGATGTAACCGCGCAGCTCAGCCACGTGCGCATGTACACCCAGGAAGAGCAGCAGGCGATCATCCAGCAGCTTCAGGCGCAAATGGAAGCCCAGCAGCAAATGGCCCTCGCCGCCGCAGAAAGCGCCGCCGCAGAGGCGGCAACGGCGGAGCCCGCCACCGCAGATACGGCAGTCGGTGCCGCGGGTCCGGCGCCTGGGTCAGCCCCTGCGCCGGTTGCCCCACCAGCCGAGGGCTTCGTCGACGACGATCCGGTCACCTGGGGCAAGCCTGGACGGAACGAACCCTGCCCCTGCGGATCAGGGAAAAAATTCAAGCACTGCCACGGGTCATTCTGACGGCAGAGGCGGGGCGCACCTGGGGCAAAATGTAGGCGGACGCCATAGGCTGTGTGAACCGCCCTGCTCTGTTCTAGATATTGCATGCGGCCCAGGGCGAACCGTCATGAAATCACCTGATATCTGCCGCTCAGGCTAGCTCATTTAGCCACGATTTACATCGATGTTGCCTCAAAAAAGAGCGAGGCAGGCAATGATATCAGATCGGATGTTAACGGTGATAACCGGCTTAGTGCTAGCAGTGGCCGGAGGTGCGGCCAGCCTTTGGCTGGGCGACCATGGCACCGTTTCGACGCCACCCTTAACTGTTGCAAGCCTTTCAGACACTACGCAACGGGACGTCGCTCCTAGTACGACCGTGATCCCCCGAGGCATGATTGCCGAACCGGCCCGCGCATTACCCCATGATCTGCTGGCGGGACAGATAGGAAATATCACGCCCACCAGGGCCGGGTCCGGGGCGCCGCTCCCGCCCATTGCGTCTGCTAATCCGCGTTTTTCACCCGCGCCCCAGCCGATGATCCTGCCACAGCGGCCCACGGATTGCCGCCTAAATGTCCGTGCAGCGCGGCTTACCGGCGCCCGGGTGCGCTTGGCGCTCAGCGCACCCTGCCATCCGGGCATCGCAACGGTAATCGAACACGCGGGCCTGCGGTTTAGCGAACGGCTAGATCAGACCGGCATGCTGGAACTAAAGCTACCGGTCTTTGAACGCCGCGCGCGCATCGATATTACTCTTGCTGACGGCACCCGCGCCCGGGTGACTGCGTTTTTGGCCGACCTTGGGGCGCTTTCGCGCGGGGCTGTGGCAGACGCAGATCTGAAAGTCACGCTACCGGGTGGTGCACCCGCAGTCCAAAGCCATGAGGCGGCAATTCTAAGCGACACCGGCTACATAACCCTTTTAGGGGACCCGGCGCTGGGTCCAACGGTGTCAGTCTTTACCTTGCCCCAAGGCGTGACGCCCCGGTTTGCTGCGCTTTCCGTACTTAATGCCCCGTGCGGCATACCGATTGCAGCGGCGCGTTTGTCTGGCGGCCACCTCGACCGCACCCAGAT
>JBCCMR010000360.1:0-2417 GCA_039026255.1 Pseudomonadota bacterium | reverse complement strand
CGTGTGGTTAGCGCCAGGGCGTGAAGCTCGCCCGCGGGGCCGTCCATCTTCCCCTTGAGCGCGGCGTAGACCATCCGGCTTTGCGCCACCCGGGATTTGCCGCGAAAGGCCTCCGACACAATTTCAGCGGCCATATGCACGCCGTCGTCCCCGCTGACGGTGATCTGCGCGTCCGGGAACGTCTCCCGCAGGAGCGTTTCGATCTCACGGGCTTGCATGGGCATGGACTTGCTCCTTTCGCGGTCAGGTCATCAGATGGGGCAACGCCCGGTCATAGGCGTTGCCTAGGTCGGCCAGGGTGACCCGCGTCGCGCCAAGCAAAAGATCAACGCCCCCAACCATACCCACCGGCCGCGCTGGCACCCCGGCGGTCTCCGCGGCGGCGAGGACGGCATCCACTTCGCCGGTGGCAATCAGATAGCGGCCCTGGTCTTCCCCAAACCACCAGGAAGTGCCTTCCCCCGTTAGGGTCATACCAACCTCCCCGGCGATCGCCATTTCCGCAGCGGCAACCGCCAGGCCCCCGTCGCCCAAGTCATGGGCCGCACGCAATTTCGGACCCAGCATCCGCACCAGGTCCCCGGCGGCCCGTTCGGCGGCCAGGTCCACCGGCGGCGCATCGCCGTCTTCGCGGCCCCAAAGCTCGGCCAGAAGCGCCGACTGCCCCAGATGCTTGCCGCCGCCGCCGATCAGCACCAGCGTATCGCCCGCCTGGGGCGCCGTGGGAATGACCGCGCCCGCATCCTCCAAAAGCCCCACCGCCCCGATGGTCGGCGTCGGCAAGATCGCCTGCCCGTCGGTTTCGTTGTAAAGCGACACATTCCCCGACACGATGGGCATATCAAGCGCCCGGCACGCGGCACCGATCCCTTCGATCGCCCCCACAAGCTGCCCCATAATGCGGGGTTTTTCCGGGTTGCCGAAGTTCAGATTGTCAGTGGTGGCCAGGGGGCGCGCGCCGGTGGCGCACAGGTTGCGGAACGCTTCGGCCACCGCCTGTTTGCCCCCCTCAACGGGGTTAGCGCGCACGTAGCGCGGTGTCACATCGGCTGTGAACGCCAGCGCCTTGCCGGTGCCATGCACCCGCACCACACCGGCATCGGCCCCCGGACTGCGCAGGGTGTCGGCCATAACGGTGGTGTCGTACTGTTCGTAGACCCAAGCGCGGGAGCTATAGTTCACGGACCCGATCAGCGCCAAAAGCGCCGCCGCCGGGTCGACCTCTTCGACCGGGGCCAGTGGCGCGGGCGGGGGCGTCGGCTCCCACGGGCGGTCGTATTCGGGCGCGGTGCCCGACAGGGCCCGCAACGGTAGGTCCGCCTTCACTTCCCCCCTGTGCACTACCAGGAAGCGGTCTTCAGCAATGGTCTCACCCACCACAGCAAAATCGAGGTCCCATTTGTCAAAGACCTGTCGCGCCGCCGCCTCTTTTGCGGGGTCGAGCACCATGAGCATCCGCTCCTGGCTTTCAGAGAGCATCATTTCATATGCGCTCATGGCTGTCTCGCGTACGGGCACTGCATCGAGATCGAGCCGGATGCCCAACGCGCCCTTATCGCCCATCTCCACCGCCGAGCAGGTCAGCCCCGCGGCGCCCATATCCTGGATCGAGATCACGGCGCCGGTGGCCATCAGTTCAAGGCACGCCTCCATCAAACGCTTCTCCGTAAACGGATCGCCCACCTGCACGGTGGGGCGCTTTTCGTCGATGGCGTCGTCGAATTCGGCGCTGGCCATTGTGGCGCCGCCGACCCCGTCTCGCCCGGTCTTTGCGCCCAGGTAGACCACTGGCATGCCCACGCCGCTGGCCGCTGAATAAAAGATAGCATCGCTCTGGGCCAGCCCCGCGGCAAAAGCGTTCACCAGGCAATTGCAGTTGTAGGCGCTGTGAAAGCGCAATTCGCCGCCCACTGAGGGCACGCCAAAGCAATTGCCGTAGCCGCCGATGCCCGCCACCACCCCAGCCAAAAGCGCGCGGGTCTTGGGGTGCTCTACCGCGCCGAAGGAAAGTGCGTTCATAGCTGCGATGGGCCGCGCGCCCATGGTGAAGACGTCCCGCAGGATGCCCCCCACACCCGTCGCGGCCCCCTGGTAAGGTTCAATGTAAGACGGGTGGTTGTGACTCTCCATCTTGAAGACCACCGCCTGCCCGTCGCCTATATCCACGACGCCTGCATTTTCACCGGGGCCGCAGATCACTTGGGGCCCCTGGGTCGGTAGTGTGCGCAGCCACTTCTTCGACGACTTATAAGAGCAGTGCTCGTTCCACATGGCCGAAAAGATGCCGAGTTCGGTGAAGCTCGGTTCGCGGCCCAAAAGGTCGAGGATGCGCTGGTATTCATCCGGCGCCAGCCCGTGATCGGCGATGAGATCCTCGGTGATGGCGGGTTCGGTCATGGCAGTCCCTTCGCGTTCCG
>JBCCMR010000359.1:0-2425 GCA_039026255.1 Pseudomonadota bacterium | reverse complement strand
GTCTGGGGTATCCTACCCACGACCATCATTGTGCTGGTGGCGATCAACCAGCCCTTTACCTTGTGGATGCTGCACTCTTTCTTCCAAAAGATCCCAAAGGAATTGGACGAAAGTGCGAAGGTCGACGGCTGCACCCAGTTTCAGGCGTTTCGGCACGTCATCATCCCGGTGATGTGGCCCGGGGTGATCACCACGGGGCTTTTTAGCTTTCTTTTGGCCTATAATGATTTCGCCGTCACAGCGATGCTCTTGGCCGAACAGAACCGGACCATGGTGCCCGAAATCGCCGCTTACCTGGGCACCACTCAGACCGAAGGCAACGTGATGTTCGCTGTCGCCGCTGTGGTTAGCGCCACGGCGCCGCTCTTTGTGCTGGTGATGTTCTTCCAGCGCCAGATCGTCAGCGGCCTGACTGCCGGCGCCGTCAAAGGCTAAAGGAATGGCAAAATTTCGCGACGAAGTCGCCGTGGGCCCCGCCGGGATGTCCCGGACCTTGCAAGAAGCCAAGCGCGTGGCGCGCATCGCCAACGAGGCGTTGGCCGCTGGGCGCGATGCGGCCCGCTACCATGCGCCGGACGCCCTTTGGCGGGGGTATCACCCGTGGCACGAACGCCGCGGCGCTGAAGAGCCCCACCAGGTCTTCTGGAAGCCGCTCCACGAGGCGTTGCACCACCTTCAGCGGCGCGAAGATATGTTTTTTGCGGGCGAAAATGTGCTGGATGAGGGTGGCATCTGGGTGGTGTCCATGGGCCACCTGATGGGGCTTTTCGATAAGCCCTTTCTGGGCATCAATCCTACCGGCAAGCTTGCCTTTTTGCGCTACGCCCAGTTCCAGCGTGTGCAGGGACAGGTCATCACCGACACTGCGCTTTTTGTCGATATTCCCCACCTTATGGAGCAGGCGGGCCTGCGCCCCTTCCCGCCCCAGACCGGTGCGCAATTGGTGCAGCCGGGGCCGCAGACCCATGACGGACTCCTTTACGACGAAACCGATACGGCCGAGGGTTTGGCAACCATGGCGGCGATCAACTACATGGTGACCGACATCGCCCGTTGGTCTGGCGGCAAGACTGAACCGCTAGAGGACGAACTCCGCCGGTCCTGGCACGAAGACATGCTTTGGTGGGGTCCGACTGGTATCGGTGCCACCTACACCATACCCCGCTACGCCCAGCAACACGCAGGCCCTTTCCGCACCGCATTTGGCACCCGCGACTTCCGCGGGCACGTGGCCAAGGTTGCCGAGGGTACGGTAGGTGGCTTTTTCGGTTGGCCGAACCTAACGCTCGAACACAAGGGCGACTTCATGGGGATGCCTGCTACGGGTCAAAAGGGTGACTTGCGGGTGATCGACCTCTACCGACGGCGCGGGGATAAGTTGGCGGAGAACTGGATTTTCATCGACCTTCTGCATTTTTGGAACATGCAAGGCGTGGACATTTTGGGCCGCACTACGGGCATCGGTCCGGTCTGAACCGTCCCGTTGCGTTGCCCGTTGCAGTGCGTGCAGGCAAAATGAAATGCGCGGTAGCGCTCCTTTGGGTCCGTCAGGATAGGCTCGGGTCGTCCAAAAGATGGCGCCCGGCGCGGTCTTCCACTTCGATCACCCAGATATCGGGGTCAAACCCCCTTTGGCGGGTCACTGCGGCGTCCACGTCCGCCTCGGCGCCGCGGGTTAGTTCCACCCAAGCGCGCGCGCCGTCCGCGTTAAAGCTGCGCTGCCAGAGGCTGGCCGTACCATCAAGTGGCGCCTGTTTCACGAGCACGGCGCCTGCGGTCGCGTCGCCTCGGGCGGTCACAAAGGCGGGAATATCGACAAGAGCTAGACGCCGCAGGTAGGCTGACACCCAGAACTCCGCGGTCACGCGGGGGCCAGTCATTTCTGGCGCGTGTCCCGGAAATCGAGCCCGATCTGCTCAAACCGTTCGGGCTCATTTTCCCACTTGGGCCGAGCGCGGACCTGAATGAAAAGGTGAACCTTCTGGCCAAGCATGTCCTCAAGGTCCTTGCGGGCTGCCATATTGACCGCCTTCACCGTTTCGCCTTTATGGCCGAGCACGATGCCCTTATGCCGATCTTGGCCCACGTAGACGATCTGGTCCACGCGCACGGACCCGTCCTTGCGCGCCTCCCACCCCTCGGTTTCCACGGTCAGGTAGTAGGGCAGTTCCTGGTGAAGCCGTAGCATCAGCTTTTCGCGGGTCATTTCGGCGGCGATCATGCGCAAGGGTACGTCGGCGATCTGGTCTTCGGGGTAAAGCCACGGGCCCGCGGGCACCTGCCCGGCAAGCCATGCGGTCAGGTCGTCCACCCCGTGGCCTCGCTCTGCCGAGATCATGAAGACCTCTTCGAAGTTGTGCTTTGCCGTCAGGTCCTGGGTCAGCTGCAAAAGCCCGGGTGATTTTACCCGGTCGATCTTGTTGAT
>JBCCMR010000358.1:0-2461 GCA_039026255.1 Pseudomonadota bacterium | reverse complement strand
CGGAGCTACACGCCACCGTGCTCGACCGTAAGAAACCGCTTTGGCAGTTCACGGTGATTGAGGGGCTCGAAGACGGGTCGCTGGCGCTCTATTCGAAAGTGCATCACGCCGCGATCGACGGCGGCGCGGGAATGGTTATAACGCAGGCGCTTTATGACCTGTCGCCAAAACCGCGCGAAGTTGCGCCGCCTGAACCGAAACCAGCGGCGCGCAAACCCACCACGCCCGAGCGCGCGGTGCTTGGCTTCCACGACATCGTCACGAACGTGATGCGCCAGCAGCTAGCGGCAATGGAATCGGTTCCCAAGGTTCTTGGACAGATGGCCGATATGGTGACGCCCGTGCTGACCGGTAAAGTGGGCCTGCCGCAGATCCTTGCCCCGCGAAGCCCATTTAACGTCACCGTCGGCAAAAAACGCAGCTACGCAGCGCGGACGCTGTCGCTGATTGAGGCAAAGGACCTGGCCAAGGCGTCGGGCGTGAAGCTTAACGACGTGGTGATGGCGATCACCGCGGGCGCCGTGCGCCGCTACCTGACGGAACGACAGGCCCTGCCCGACGCGTCGCTTGTGGCTTTTGTGCCAATATCTATGCGCGATCTGGGGAATACAGAACTCAACAACCAGGTGTTTGGTATGACCTGCGCCCTGGCTACAAACTATGGCGACCCGGTTAAACGCCTGCAAAAGATCAAAGAGGCCAGCGGCACGTCCAAAGCGCTCGCCGGGAGCGTTAAAGATGGGGCGCCGGGGGACTTTACGCTGGTGGGCGCGCCGACGCTTCTGCCCGGGCTGATGCAGCTTTACGGGCTTTCGCGGTTGGCAGATGTGTTCCCGGGGGCGGTAAATATGTGCATTTCCAATAACATGGGGCCGCCCTTCCCGATGTACTGCGCCGGGGCCAAAGTGACAGCGCTTTATCCGGTGTCGATCGCCACCCACGGCGTGGGCCTTAACGTGACCGTGACCAGCTACATGGGAAGCCTCGACTTTGGCATCACCTGCGATCACGCGGCGGTGCCCGACGTGGACCGTTTGGCGGACCTATTCCAAGGCGCGTTGTGCGAATTAAAGGACGCAGTCGCTAAAGCGGCCGCCTGACACAAATGCGGTGCATACTGTCAGGTCGTCTTGTCAATTTGCGCAGGTTAACGTTGGGGTTACGTTGACACAGTAATTCTCGGCACTTCCTATAGGGTTAGCGCGCAACAAAATTGCGCGAAATCAGGAGGTGCCTATGGCCCAGATCACGCTCAACCCCCCGCGCCGCGCGTTGCTTTTGCTGGAAGGCCGCGCTGTGCCTGAGCTGCTTGGCTTTGCGGCGGCGCTGCCGACGCTGACCGCGCTTGCCCCCCGGGGCGATGGTCACCCGGTGATTGTGCTGCCGGGTCTTACAACCAGTGATCGCTCAACCGCCAGCCTGCGCCGCTTTCTGAAGTCGAAAGGCTATGCTGTGCGGGGCTGGAACATGGGCCTTAACCTGGGTCCGCGTCCGGGGGTGGAGGACGGCCTTATCAACCTTTTGCGCTCCACCTACGAGGAAGAAGGGCGCAAGGTTAGCCTCGTGGGGTGGTCGCTTGGTGGGATATACGCCCGGCAACTGGCTAAGATGATGCCTGATATGGTGCGTTTTGTGATCACCCTTGGGTCGCCCTTTGGCGGGCACCCCAGGGCGACAAACGCGTGGCGGGTCTATCAGATGGCTAGCGGCCAAAACGCCGACGACACCGAACGCCACATGGGGGGCGCTATCGCGCTGCCGCCGCCGGTGCCGACAACGGCGATTTATTCAAAGACCGATGGTATCTGCGCTTGGCAAAACTGTATTGAGGCGCGCAGCCCGATCGCTGAGAACATCGAGGTGAAGGGCAGCCATTGTGGCTTGGGTCACCTGCCGTCGTCGGTATACGCCATCGCTGACCGCCTGGCCCAGGCCGAAGACGCCTGGCAGCCCTTTGACCGGTCTGGAGTGCGAATGGCGATTTATCCGCGGCCGGAGTACCCCACCATTAGCTAATTCAGCGGCTGGGCGAGCAGGCCAGATTCTCCCTGCGGGAACATCAGACGCCAGTTGGTGCGGCGAGCGCACATTGACTGTTTCATAGCCCTAAAGAGCGTCGCTCCTTCGAACCCGCGCGCGTGGAAAGCAGCGATGCCTACGCATGGAAACCTGAATTGCAGACGCACTCGCTGACTGCCAGGCCGGACATTTCGAAAAATCGATGCCTTCCCAGGGTAAGCATCTTCGACGACCCGGCCATTGGATAGGTCCCTATTCCGGCTTTTTACCCCGAAGCTCTTCGACGCTTTCGGTTACCCGATCCTTTAGAATATTAAAGGCATCCATGTTCCCTTGGCGCACTATCTCGGCCATATCAGTGGTGTGCTTGACCGTGGCGTCAAAGCTCTTTTTGGCGATCTCCATCGGGGTGCCCATCATCGCGGAACTATCACCACCCTGG
>JBCCMR010000357.1:0-2468 GCA_039026255.1 Pseudomonadota bacterium | reverse complement strand
TCCCGTAGGCGTCGGCGATGTGATCGGGGGCTTTGGCCGCAACGGCTTCGGCGGCGGCAATGGTCTGGGGACCGAGCACCCCGTCCACGGCAACCACCTGCCCAAACTGCGCCAGCATACGCTGCAAAATCTTGATCGCGTTGGCCCCGGCGTTGACGTACATGTCAAAGACGCTGGCGCGCAGGGCCTCGGGCAGCGCGCCAATGCGAGGACGGTGGTAATAGTGATCTTTGAAGATCTCCACCGCTTCTGCTTCGCTCAGCGCTTTGACATCGTCGGTGTCCACCACCCCGTCGCCCGTTAGGTCGAGCCCCAGGCGCCGCATCGTGTGGATTGTCACGCCGTGTTTCGTGGCCCCGCCGGGGTCGTCGGGGTCGTTCACATAGCCGCCTTCGCGGGCGACAATCGCCCGGGCGATCTGGTCCACGGTCTGCATCTGGGGTCTCCGCCGGTTTATCTGATGGCCGTGGGAGTAGCCCGAAAAAGGTTAACGGGCCGCAAGGGCGGCGCACGCTCAGTCGGTCGGCGGACGAAACACCCCCTGCTCGCGCAGCGCGTCGGCGACCTCTTTGGGCATATAGGTTTCGTCGTGCTTGGCCAATATCTCATCGGCCTGGAAAACCCCGTCGATCAGCCGTCCAGTGGCGACCATGCCTTCCCCTTCTGCGAACAGATCAGGCACAAGCCCGCTGTAGACCACCGGCACCGTGGCGCCGCCGTCGGTGACCACAAAGTCGAGCGTCTGGCCTTCCCAGGTGACCGAACCCACCTCCACGAGGCCGCCCACCCGTATCACCCGGTCGGGGCCCGGGCGTTTTTCGGCGATGTCGCTCGGGCTATAGAAAAACTGCAACGCGTCGCCTGCCGCGAAATAAATCGCTGTGAAACCGGCTGCCAAACAGACAAACCCCACCAGCACCAACTGGATACGGCGTTTTTTCTTTAGTCCGACAGCCATCAGCGTTCAGCACCTATCAGCGCGCGGTTCAACTCTGCCCCGAAGATAAGAATGGCGCCGGTAAAATACAAAAAGAGGATCGTAATCACGATCCCTGCCAGCGCCCCGTAGGTGAGCGTGTAGCTCCCGGAAAAGGCCAGGTATACAGACATGCCCGTGGCCATCGCGATCCAGGCTGCGGTGGAAAAGGCCGCTCCGGGCCAGATCGGATAGCCCGCCGCCTGGCGGCTAGGCAAATACCAATGGAGCGCGCAGAGAAAAGCGAAAAGAACAACTGTGCCAACTGCATAGCGCGCGAAGGTAAAGCCTGTGGGGATGGTGATCCCGGTCAGGTGCGCCAGTTCCGCCGTGATCACCGGAGCCAAAAGGATCAAGAGACCCAGCACAACCGCAACCGCCGCCGATACCACCACGGTTACCAATGCCTTGAGCTTGCGCACCGCCCAGACCATGCGGTCCCGTTCCCCGTAGATTGCGTCGAAGGACCGCGCCAAGGCCTCGACCGCGCGCATCGCCGCCCAGATCGCCAGCACGATGAAAACCGTGAAGACGTTGTATTCCTGGCGCAAAAGTTCGACCAGGACGGGGGACAACACCTCTGCCAGGTATGCCGGCGCAAAGTCAAGGAGCACGGCCACGGCTTCATCGGCGCGGGCCTCGCCGATAATGGCGCCGGCGAAGGCAGTGGCAAAGATCAGAAACGGGAAAATCGCCAAAAGGCAGGCGTAGGCGAAGTATCCCGCCTGCATGTCCCCGCTGCGCAGGGAAAAGCCCGCGTAGGCGTCGCGCAGGACCGCAAACGCCCCGCGCTCGGCCCCCTCCGTCACGGGAAGAGCGGGGCCGCCATAAGCCCCGTTGTTTCCGGCAGCCCCAGCATCAAGTTAGCGTTCTGGATGGCCTGGCCGCTTGAACCTTTGGTTAGGTTGTCGAGGGTGCAAAAGACCATCACACGCCCCGGACGCCGGTCGCCAATCACCCCGATATGGGCAAAGTTTGACCCGCGGACGTGGGCCGTCGACGGCGCCTGCCCCAGGGGCAGGACAACCACAAACGGCTCCGGCGCGTAGCGCGCCGCCAGGGCCGCATGAATGGCATCCGCGTCACCGCGCGCATAAACGGTGGCGAGGATACCGCGGTTTTGCGGCAGCAGATGGGGGGTAAAGGTGACCTCGACCGGGTGGCCAGCCACGCGCGACATCTCTTGGTCAAACTCGGCCAGGTGCCGGTGGGCGGCCACGTTATAGGCGCGGTAACCTTCAGAGACTTCGGCATGGAGCATGCCTTCCTTCGGGGCGCGCCCGGCGCCTGACACGCCGGTGGCCAGGTCAATCATGATGTCGTCGGCATCGATGATCCTGTCGGCCAAAAGCGGCAGCACGGGTAGAAGCCCTGTCATGGCGTTGCAGCCCGTCCCCGCCACCAGCCGCGCCCCGCGTATTTCATCGCGGTAGTATTCGGTCAGGCCGTAGACCGCCTCCGCCTGCAGGTCGAGCGCGGTGTGGGCGCGTCC
>JBCCMR010000356.1:0-2513 GCA_039026255.1 Pseudomonadota bacterium | reverse complement strand
GATAAATCGGCGGATATAGCGTATTGTCGAGGTCAAAGACCCAGGTGCGCACATGATCAAAACCCTTCATCCTTCGGCAAATAGGTCATGTCAGGGGGGGCGGAAAGGGGTTTCCGCGCGCGGCGGATTGGCGCTAGTGTCGCGCAGAGTTGACAGAGGGGCCGCATGACGCCGCAAGACAAGATCGCATCGGCGCGCAAGCTCTTGGCCGAAGCGCGCGACACGCTTGGCGCAACACTGCGGGACGATCGCAGCCGACGCCGAGGGCCGGTCATGCGCGAACTCCACAACCTTGCGCAGATGCTTGATCCCGCGCCGCGGTATTTCTCCCAGGCGGGACAGGATCGTGTGGTGGACCGTATTTTGGGGGCAAAGACCGGGGGTATTTTTGCCGACATTGGTGGCTATGACGGGGTGACCGGGTCAAACACGCTATTCTTTGAGCTTTTCCGTGGCTGGCAAGGGGTGCTGGTGGAGCCGTCACCTACCCAGCTGCGGGTGGCGGAAGGGGTCCGGCGCTGCCCCGCGCTACCGTATGCCGTGGCCGGGCGGGAGGGAACGCTCGACTTTATGGAAGTCACTGCAGGCTTTACGCAGATGTCGGGGTTTTTGGATAGCTATGATGCGGACCTCTTGGCGCGCGTGCGCGGTGATCCGCGCCACCAGGAGGTGATCCATACCCTGGAAACCCGGACGCTGGGGTCGATCCTCGACGAAGCGGGGCTGACCAAGGTCGATTTCTTGTCGCTCGATGTGGAAGGGGGCGAGATGGATATCCTCACAAATTTCGATTTTGACCGCTACGAGGTTGATATCTGGTCTATCGAAAACAACACGTCTGACCCGGCGCTGCCCGACCTTATGCAGGCGCGCGGGTATGACCTGGTGGAGTTTGCTGGCGTGGACGACATTTTCCGCAAACGGAGGGCGCCATGACTCAAGCCCGAGAGCCTAAAGACGCTTACGACCTGATCCTGAATGCTATTGACGAAGGGCTCTACCGCCCGGGTGAGCGCCTGGTCGAAAGCGAATTGGCCGACCGCTTCGGCGTCAGCCGGACCCCTGTACGTGAGGCACTTCAGCGGCTGGAAACACAGCAGCTTTTGACCCGCGACGGACGCTCGCTCATTGTGTCTTCGCTCGATCACAACCAGATGGCGGAGCTCTACGAGGTCCGCGCCGAGCTGGAGGGTTTGGCGGCCCGGCTTGCTGCCAAACATGCGGGCGACGAAGAGGTGCGCGTGCTGTACCAGATGATTGAAGAGGATTACGCTCTGATCGGTAGACCACGGGAATTGTCGCTCGCCAACCGGCGCTTTCACCGACAGATCCATCTGGCCAGCCGTAATCGTTACCTGGTCCAACAGCTTGAGATGGTACACCGGTCTATGGCGCTTTTGGCGCAGACTTCTCTGGCGGCCACCGGGCGCGGAAACCGAGCGCTGGCAGAACACAAGGGCATCGTCGAGGCGATTGAGACCGGTGACGGAGATGCCGCCGACACGCGGCTTAAGGCGCATCTGTCGACGGCCTTTGAGACGCGCCTTAAGCAGGATGCGGACGCCGACGGTGGGGTTCTGGCGGGTGAGTGACGCGGGCCGGGTGCGCCCAGCCAAGACAAGCAGAGGTAGGTGGTCCCGGCATGACCGATGGGGTGAAGTTTGACGAACTCTGGGCTGCTATCGGCCCGGGCGATGGGCGGCCTGGACCGGGTCTCGACCTGCGCGGGCGAGCGGTGGATATTGAAGGGGCTTATGGGCTTCAGGACCTTTTGGTTGCGCGGCTTGGTCCCACGTGCGGTGTCAAAATCGCCGCAAACAGTCCTCCGCTGCTTAAGGCGTTTGGCATCAATGAACCGCTTGCTGGCCACATCGTAGGCGCTACCCCGCGCGCGCCCCAAGTGGCCTGGGACGATTTCCGAGAACTGGTGGTAGAGCCCGAATTTGTGGCTGTGCTTGGCCGCGATGTGGAGGCGCCAGTGGCAGATGTTCGGGACGTCATCGACTATTTCGTGCCGGGTTTTGAGGTGTTGGAGCGTCGCGGGCTGTCGACGCCGCACGGGCCCACGGCGGTAGCCCACAACGTCTTTAATGCGGGCGTCGTGGTGGGCGACGGTCGCATGACGCTAGATGCGGCCCGCGCCGCATCTGTGCGCTTCATTCAAAATGGTAGGGTTCTGGGCGAAGGAACCGGCACCGCCCCCCAGGATCCAGGCGATGCGGTAGCCTTCTTGGTCGGCCATGTGCTGTCCCGCGGGGGCCAACTGCGCCGCGGCGATTACCTACTTTGCGGCACCCACTACCCGCCCATTGCAGTAACTGAAGCGCTGAACTTCACCTTCGAAACAGGTGGCGGGGCCGCCCACCTAACCGTGACGGGTTAGGAAGAAGCTTCCAAAGGGAAGCTTCGTCGTCAACGAAAGCGTGCGACGCAAGAGATGACGTTGAAGGGTGGCGGCCCAGAACGGGTTGCAAATTCAGCGTACCCCCTCGTGAGCCGCTACTAGGAAGCTT
>JBCCMR010000355.1:0-2641 GCA_039026255.1 Pseudomonadota bacterium | reverse complement strand
GCTGCTGGGTGCCCGGCAAAGCGGCGAACAACTCCCCTTCGCGGCAGATACGGCTGTCCACGCAAATGCCTGTCACGACCCGGTCGCCGTCGCCACCGGGGTCCGCTAGCCCCAGGTCCGCCAGTGATTTTGCCGGACCCGCCACCGCGTCCTCCTCAGTTTCCACTAACCGGTGTCGCGCCCGTGTAGTGAACCGCCTTTGCCGAGGCAACCTCGGGCGGCAGGCCCAGCACAGGCATCATGCGCGACACGAGTTCCGCTGCCACTGGCACCGCCGTCCACCCCGCCGTACGCCGCATTTCCCCGTGCGCTTCGATCTTGGGCTCATCGAGCGTGACCACAAGCACATAGCGCGGGTTGTCGGCCGGAAAGACGCTCGCGAAAGTAGAGATGACACGGTCGTCAAAATAGCCGCCGCCCGGTTTAGGCTTATCGGCGGAGCCGGTCTTGCCGCCCACGGCGTAACCCTTGACCTCGCCCATGCTGGCGGTGCCGCGGGTCACCACCTGACGCAGCATCTTGCGCAGGGCCGCCGAGGTCGCCTCGCTAACTACCCGGGGGCGGTCGGCAGGCAGGGGGGCGGTCTGTTTTAGGATCGTGGGCTCCACCCGGACCCCGCCGTTTAGAACGCTGGCATACCCCACCGCCAGATGCAGTGGGGTGGCTGCAATGCCATGACCATAGCTTACGGTCATCGTGTGGATGTCAGCCCAGGTCTTGGGCAAAAGCGGCCGCGTCTGGCGCGCCTCGTTCAACTCCACCGGAACAGCGTCGAAAAAGCCCAAGGCGCGGAGCATGGACTTTTGCGCCTCCGGCCCCGCCGCAAGCGCCATGCGGGCGGTGCCGATGTTGGACGATTTCACGATCACGTCGGTCACCGAAAGTCGCGGACCATAGTTGTCAAAGTCGCGGATTTTGAAGCGCCCGGACCGGAGCGGTCCTGCGGTGTCAATCATTGTCTCGGGCGTGACCAGTCCATTTTCCAAGCTGACCGCCGCAGCAAAGACCTTAAAAGTGGACCCCAGTTCGTAGACGCCCTGGCTTGCCCGGTTAAAGAGAGGGCTGTCGGCCTGACGGGTGTCGGCCCCAACTCGCGGGCGGTTGTTCGGGTCAAAATCAGGCAAGCTTTCCATGGCAATGATCTCGCCCGTGTGGGCGTCCATCAGCACAGCGGCGGCGCCTTTGGCATCCATAAGCCGCATCCCGTCGCCCAGCACATCACGCATGGCCGCTTGGGCAGTCAGGTCGATGGAAAGCTTAAGCGGCGCCCCCTCGCGCGCAGGGTCGCGCAAGGTCTCGTCAAAATACCGCTCCACCCCGGCCACGCCCAAAACCTCGGCCGCGTTCACGCCTTCTTTGCCGAAGCTCGCGCCGCCCAGGATATGGGCGGCGAGGCGTCCGTTGGGGTAAAGACGCATCTCGCGCGGGCCAAACAGCAGGCCCGGCTCGCCTAGGTCATGCACCGCTTGCGCCTGCTCGGGGCTGATCTTTTTCTTGATCCAGAGGAATTTACGCTTGCCGGTGAAGTCAGCGATCAGCTCTGCCTCGTCTAAGTCGGGGAATATCCGCGCCAGGCCCTTTGCCGCGGCCACCCGGTCCACCATAAGGGGCGGCTGAGCATAAAGCGCAACCGTCGCCAGGTTGGTGGCCAAAACCTCGCCGTTGCGGTCCACGATATCGGCGCGCTGATTTGCGATCTGCGCAATGCCTGCAGCGGTCTTCGGCTCCGTCGGGGTGGTGGCGGCCAAGACGCCCATACGAAAAGCCACCGTCGCAAAGCACGCGAAAAAAAAGACGCCCAGCACCAAAAGCCGGGTTTCCGCCCGGCGGCGCATGCGCATCTGCGTATCCGCATTGCGGGCGGCGCGGCGCTCCGCCTCTATGAAATCTGGGTTTTCGCCCTTTTGCCGGGCATCTAGCACCCGGGCCAGGGGTCGGAGCGGCGTGCGCATCAGGGGAATTCCTTATCCGGCGCTGGCCCGTTAAGCGGCGCCGCGGTCGACACAGGGTCTTTGATTTCGGCCTCGGGCGCCGGCGGGGCAGGGTATGCCACAAGCTCAGCGTCAGCAAAGTGTTCAGGCATCAGCGGCATTAGGCCAAGGTCCGGAAAAGTCAGCGCCACCAGTTCGCGCAGCCGTTCGGGGCGGTTAAGGTAGGCCCATTCAGCCCGCAGTACGCTGATTGCCACACGTTCAGCGGCGATATCAGCTTGCAGCGCAGCCACCCGGCGCAGGCTGGCCTGGGTGCGATAGTTTTCCTTGTAGGCCCAATAGGCCATGGCGACGATGAGACCGCAGCAGATAACGTAAAGCGGTGTTTTCATGATGCACCCCCTGCCAGGCTTAGCCTCGGCAACCCCAGCCGCGCAAAATCAGCCGGTCCCGATGGCGTATCCGTACGACGCCCCATACGCAGCGTTGCGGACCTTGCGCGGGGGTTGGCCTCCACTTCGGCGATATCGGCCCGGCGCGGTTTAGCCACCTTATCAAAGCGCGGCGCATCCCCAGCGGCGTCGGGTGCCCAGCGATTGGCCCGTCCCCCACCGCCGCTTCGGCGTGCAAAGAAACGTTTTACCACGCGATCCTCCAGGCTGTGGAAGGTGACCACAGCCAGGACACCCCCCGGGCGCAGCATCCGTTCG
>JBCCMR010000354.1:0-2667 GCA_039026255.1 Pseudomonadota bacterium | reverse complement strand
GCCAACCTGCTGATGGACGACGCCTCTGAACCCACGCCCGAGGTGATGACCGGGGGCAAACCGCTGAAGGAATACGTGGAAGCCTTTGAGCGGATGCTGATCGACAACACCATGCGCCGCCACAAGGGCTCGATCCAGTCGGTCATGGAAGAGTTGAGCCTGCCCCGGCGCACGCTCAACGAAAAGATGGCGAAATACGGGCTCAGCCGTTCTACCTACGTCTCTTGATCCGGCGCCCCGACGCCAAAGTCTGATCCAAAGGCGCCGCTGCGCGGCATTCGATGTTTCGATTGGCGCGCGCGGCGGGGCTTTGCGCTCAGGGGCTTAGCGGGTGAAGCTCAGGTACCAGTCGACGGCCATTTCCGCCACTGGATCATTTTCGCTGTCGCGGATGGTGATCTCGACCGTGACCGAGACCTTGCCGTCGGCTTCGAGCGTCTTCAGGTGGTCCGCCGCCACCCCTTCGAGTGTTGCTTCGGCCAAAAGCGCGCCGCGGGCCACTTTGACGTACTTAATCCGGGCACCCGCCGCCACTGGGCGCAGCTTTTGGATGACCGGCAGGAAGCCCCCTGCCATGGCCGCCCCGCTGGCCGCCTCGCCCAGGGTGAACATGGCGCCTGCGTGTTGGCTGCCGATGTGGTTTTGGGTCTGGGCCGTCTCGGGCAAGCGCGCCGTGGCCGTGCCCTCGCCGATGTCGGCCAATTCCACGCCTACATGGGCGGCAAAGGGGATGGCAGCCTTCATCTGGGCCTTGATCATGTCGTAAGGGGTCATACCGTCCTCAGCGATGTTGTGCCCCTGACGCTGGCTCCTGGTGTGGGCGCGGTCAAGCGGCCGAAGCGCACCCCTGCCGCCACGTCATAGGGCCGCGAGCGCCGCCGGCAGATCCCCGTAGCCGGTGTAGCGCCGCTCCAGCGGAAGGCCCATACGGCGGGCGCAGTCTTCGGCTTTAGCGGTCAGCGCCGGGTCATCGGTCTGCGCCTGGTAGACAAGCTTTTCGTAGTTGCCAAAGTACATGTCGCGCAGTTCCGGGTGGCGGTCGAGCCCCATGGGTCGCCAGAAAAACGCATCGAACTGCCGCACCAGGAAATCTGTCAGGTAAAAGGCTGCAATCTCGTCTTCGCCCAAGGCCGCGAAGGTGTCGTTGCCCTCAAAGAAAGAGTAGCAGTGCGGCCCGGCAATCATACCCACCCCAAGCTCGGCGCATTTGGCCTCTAGAAGCCCACCTGTTCCGCAATCGGCATAGGCCACAAACATCGCCTCGTACCGGCCCCGGTTGGCCGCAACTGCGTCTGCCACCCCGTCGACGATTCGGTCGGGCGTCATGTGCCACTTGGCCGGTAGGCAGGTGAGGTCCATGTGGTCCCAGCCGTTCAGCTTCAGCACAGCGAGGATCTCGCGGGCGATGGCCCCGCAGGCAATCAGCAGAACCCGACCGGTCCCCGCGGGTTCGGTGCCCGTTTCCGCCAGCCGGGTGTCATCCATAGGCCGTGTCCCCGGTCAGATCGAAGGTGAACATGGCGATAAATTCACCCTTCTGCTGGCCGTTCAGGCTTTTATAGAAACTTAGCGCCTCTTCTTTGGGGTCTGCCAACACCCAGGCGCAGGCACATCCAAGGCGCCGCCCGTGGGCGCATACAGCCGCCACAAGCCGCGTGCCGATACCTTGGCGCCGCACCGGGGGTAGGACGCCCAGCTCGTTAACGAATATTTCCGGGGCTTTATCGGGGTGTACGTAATGAACCGCGCTCAGAAAACCGAGGAGATCGTTGCCCCTACGGGCCAGCATCAGGTGATGGCGCGGGTCGTTTAGAAACTCATCAAGCCAGTCTTCCCGCGCGGGCCAGTCGAAAAGGCCCCGCGCCGCAAGGAGAACGGCCCGGTCGGCCCGGGTTGCCAGGCCGACGTCCACCATGGGTTAGGCGCTCAACTGGTTGTGTTTCTTGGCCATGAACTCTTTGGCGGTTTCCACCGCAACGGCCGCATCGCGGCAGTAAGCATCGGCCCCGATGGCGCGGCCAAACTCTTCGTTGAGCGGCGCGCCACCCACCAAGACCACATAATCGTCACGCATGCCCTTCTCGACCATCGTGTCGATTACCACTTTCATGTAAGGCATCGTCGTGGTCAGAAGCGCCGACATCCCGAGAATATCATACTCACCACTTTCCAGCTCTTGGATGTAGTTTTCGACCGGATTGTTGATCCCCAGGTCCGTCACCTCAAAGCCAGCGCCTTCCATCATCATCGTTACAAGGTTTTTGCCGATGTCGTGGATGTCACCTTTGACTGTGCCGATGACCATGGACCCCAGGCGCGGGGCGCCAGTCTCTGCCAAAAGCGGCTTGAGGATCGACATTCCCGATTTCATGGCATTTGCCGCCAAAAGAACTTCGGGCACGAAAAGTATGCCGTCGCGGAAGTCGATGCCCACGATACGCATGCCTTCGACCAGCGCTTTGGTAAGAACCTCGTAGGGCTGCCAGCCCCGGTCCAAGAGGATATGCACCGCCTCTTCGATTTCTTCTTTAAGACCGTCGTAGAGGTCGTCGTGCATCTGCGCGACAAGCTCATCATCGTCGAGTTCGCTGAGGATGATGTCGTCTTCTTCGTCTGACATGGAGGGTCCTTTGCGTCCGGCAAGTCTGTGGGCAGGGCCGCGCCGCG
>JBCCMR010000353.1:0-2695 GCA_039026255.1 Pseudomonadota bacterium | reverse complement strand
TGGTGCCCACGGGACTGGTGGAGCCCAACAAGCCCACGCTCACTGCGCTGTCAGCCCGCCCGGGCGGTGTAACACCAAACCCACCCCCCGAAGAGGCAGAAGAGGAAGAAAACGTGCGCCGCCCACGCCGCACGGTCTGTAAAGGGGGGGTCGTGCTTTCGGGGGTGAACCGCAAGCTGATCTACCTGATCCAAGAGGTGGCGCTGCACTACGGGCGCGACCCCCTGGTGACCGACGGGTTCCGCACGCCCGCGCGCATGGCCCAGACGCTTTTCAACAACTGGGCAGAGCAGGAATTTGGCATGAACTACGGCGCGCTGAAGCGCAACATGGCCGTGCGCGATCGGCTCCACGCGCTTTGGCAGGCCAAAGACCAGAGGGGGTTTCTGGCCGAGGCAACCCCGTTTGCCAACGCCAACAAGTGGATGAGCTGGCACATGAAGGGAGAAGCGCTAGACCTGCGCAGGTCCACCGTGACAGCACCTATGAAGCGCACGCTTTTGATGTACCTGCGCAGCTACAACGCGTCGAAGTCGCACTCCTTTATCCATTTCGATACGGGTGGGCGCACGCTTAAAGCTAGCTATTCGAAGACTGAAAAGGCACGCTGGGCCCGGTGATGGCCGTCGTGGCGGACCTTGCCGCCAAAAGGCGAAGGCTGCGCGAGAGGATCGCGCGGCCTTTTGTTTTCGGTAGGATGTCAGGAAATACTGACACTCAGAGTGCAGCAACTTAGACCGCCCGGTAGGCGTAGCGCAGTGCCGCCACCATCGCGACCCCGTAAAGCACATGCCCCACAAGGGCCACATAAGCGATTTGGGCGAAGTTCAGAAAGGTCGGCAGGCCGGCGAAAGTGGTGATCCCGCCCAGGGCAAAGACCCAAAGCCCAAAGCCATAGATCGACGCCGGGATGATCCAGGGCGTATTACCCACGATCTTTTTCCAGGTTGGGTAAAAGATGAAGAGCCAACCGATCGGATAGCCAATCAGTCCGACCCCGTAGAAGTGCATGAACATGCCGGCAAAATTCCCATTGGGCAGGCCCAAGGCCCCCAAAAGGCTACGCGCCAACCCGTGCGGCGAAAGGGCAGCAAAGCCAAGCGCCGGGCTAATCATCTGTCCCCAGATATCAAAGGCCAGGGTAGCGACGAACCCGGCGACGAACATCATGCCCAGAGTATGGACGTTCAGGGCGGGGAGGCTAAAGGGGCGCTCATAGGTGGCTTGGATGTAGGTCATGGAACTGTCTCCTTTCAAACTGTGGCGCGGCGGATCCGCTGTTGCCCCTTGAATTGCGCGGAAGCGCTGTAACATCAACCGGACAGGGTTCACGTCTCATCACGGGTTGGGTGAGCATTGTTGCAGGGTTCTACGCACGCGGGCCCCTTGCGCCGGGCCCCGGGCGCAGATAGATGCAAACCGCGTTGTTAACGGCCTAAGCCGAAAGCGGCACATCAGAATTACGCGCGCGCACCGCGCTTGGGCTTTACCGCACCGCGTGCCGCGCCACCGACCGAAAGTCTCGCCGTACACCCACCGGGAAGGGGGGCGGAACAAGAACTCTAAAACCCCGGACGAGGATCGCCCCCTATGCAAAACGTGCTCCTTATCATCCTTTTGATCTTGGCCCTGGGCCTGATCGCGGTGGTGCTGCTTCAGCGGTCGGAAGGGGGCGGCCTGGGTATCGGTGGCGGGGGTGGCGGTAATATGTCAGGCCGCCCGCCGCCAAGCCCCCTGGCCCGGGTCACCTGGGCCTTAGGTGCAGGGTTCATGGCCGCGTCGCTTGCCCTAACTATCCTAGCAAACCAGGGTGTCGAATCCGTGACAGATTTGCCCGGCGGTGAAACACCTGCGCGGCAGGCGCCGGCCAATCCGTTAGGCGGCGGCTCGCTCCTTCCGCCTGCGCCTACCGATGCCCCCACACAGCCCCCTGCAGCGGAATAGTCTTGCCGCCAAGAAGAAGTTTCTTAAGGAGACTTCTTTGCCCGCCCTTTAAAGCCTGGGGGCCTAGACGCCCGGCTCAGATCGCCTGTCGGGACCCTGCCCCGCCCTTGGCAAAGCGCCGCGAATCCGAGTACCCTTAAATCCCGTGGCAATGGGCATCTCGCGGGCAGTCCTGGGACACAGGGCCGCCCCAACATACCCGCATAAGAGCAGACAACACGGGGGCAATCCCACATGGCACGGTATATTTTCATAACTGGGGGCGTGGTGTCGTCGTTAGGCAAGGGTTTGGCTAGCGCGGCCCTTGGTGCGCTGCTCCAGGCGCGAGGCTATTCGGTCCGGTTGCGAAAGCTCGACCCGTATTTGAATGTCGATCCGGGCACCATGTCACCTTTTGAGCATGGCGAAGTCTTTGTCACCGATGACGGGGCCGAGACAGACCTTGACCTAGGCCACTACGAACGCTTCACAGGCGTGGCGGCGCGCATGACCGACAGCGTCTCTTCTGGCCGCATCTATTCTACCGTGCTCGAGAAAGAACGGCGCGGCGACTACTTAGGCAAAACCATCCAGGTCGTGCCCCACGTGACAAACGAAATTAAAGATTTCATCGCCATCGGCGACGATGAAGTAGATTTTATGCTCTGCGAAATTGGCGGCACCGTCGGCGACATCGAGGGCTTGCCGTTTTTCGAGGCCATCCGCCAGTTCACCCATGAGCGTCCACGCGGGCGATGCATGAAAATGCAGC
>JBCCMR010000352.1:0-2696 GCA_039026255.1 Pseudomonadota bacterium | reverse complement strand
GGCCGTCTTCACTGCGGTCACCGGCGCGGCGGTGGCCACCGGTGACCCGGGGGCGACGCTCCTTCTTCTGATGCTGACAGCTTCGGCGCTATCTGCCGCAGGGGTTTTGGTTACCTTTGTAAAGGGAACGTAAATGTTCGCCCCTTGTTCCCGTTGCTGCATCGGGGGCGCTTACTTTACGGTCACCTGACGGGCCGCGTCCCAGACTGCACCAGCGGCCACCCCGTGGACACTTGCTAGATTGACCCCGCCAAAAACGGGTCCGATCGCTATGTCTAATTCAGAATTTTACCAATAAAATCAAAAATGTAAGCTTTGTGCAGATTCGCCCTTATTTCTTTGAGTCAACGGCGAAGATACGTTGATGGGCGCGCGGCGCGCTTGCTATCAACAGCAGGTGATTCAGCGAGCAAGGAAGGGGAAACGCCGTGACACCGTCATCTGTGACACCCGTCGACGACGTGACCCCGGACCAAGCGTGGGACACCCTGGCAAGCACTCCAGGGACGCTGCTTGTGGATGTGCGTACAGCGGCGGAGTGGTCGTTTGTGGGCACCCCGGATTTGTCGTCGGCTGGTAAGGATGTGATCCTGATCGAATGGGCGATGCTTCCAGGCATGCAAAGGAACCCCGAGTTTGAGGCGGGGTTGATGGCGCATCTGAGTGACGGTTCTGCCCCGTCAGAGATCTACTTTCTTTGCCGGTCGGGCGTGCGGTCTTTGGCGGCCGCAGACGCTGCTGCCCAAGCTTTTGCAAAGCTTGGCAAGCCCATCCGCTGCATCAACGTGGCCGAAGGCTTCGAAGGAGATCTCAACGACGAACGCCATCGTGGCCAACGCAACGGCTGGAAGGCACGGGGGCTCCCGTGGCGCCAGTCATGACAAACAGGGGAGGCATATGGGCGCTGACATTTGGGGATCAGTGCGTTCCGGCTTGCAACGGGACGTGGGAAACGACGCATTCAAAAACTGGATCGAACCGCTAGACTATCGCGGTCACGAAAACGGCGTGGTGCGTTTTGGCGCGCCTACCAGCTTTTTCGGCGACTGGGTCCAGCGAAACTACGAGGCTAAAATTCGCGGCCAGTTCCGCGAAGCGGGGCTGAGTGTGTCAAAGCTTGAGTTCACAACCGTGCGGCCCGGGCCAAGGACTGCCCCACACGTGCAGGCGTCGGCCGGTGACGCGGAATTGCCGGACGAAGGGGCCGATGCCCAGGGTGCGTCCGCGGCGCAAACGGTGGCGTCTGGTGACCTTTTAGGAGCGCCGCTGGATACACGCTACACCTTCGATGATTTTGTCGTGGGCAAACCGAACGAGCTGGCCCACGCCGCCTCCCGACGGGTAGCTGAAGGGGGCGCAGTGACGTTTAACCCTCTTTTTCTCTATGGCGGGGTTGGGCTCGGTAAAACACATCTTATGCACGCTATCGCCTGGGAAGCGCGTCGCCGGAACCCCACCGCCCGGGTGCTTTACCTGTCGGCGGAACAGTTCATGTACCGCTTTGTCAAAGCGCTGCGCTTTCGCAATACGATCAGCTTTAAGGAAATGTTTCGCTCCGTCGACCTGCTGATGGTCGATGACGTGCAATTCATCGGCGGCAAAGACAGCACTCAGGACGAATTCTTCCACACGTTCAACGCCCTGGTGGATCAGAAAAAGCAAATCGTTATCAGCGCGGACCGTGCCCCGGGCGAAATCGACGGGTTGGAAGAGCGTATCAAATCCCGGCTCCAGTGGGGGCTTGTGGTGGACTTGCACCCTACCGATTATGAACTTCGATTGGGTATTCTCCAGACCAAGGCGGATGCCCATTCGGCGATGTACCCAGACGTGCAGATTGCACCGGGCGTGCTGGAGTTTCTGGCCCACCGGATTTCCACCAATGTGCGGGTGCTTGAAGGGGCACTGACACGGCTCTACGCCTTCGCGTCCCTGGTGGGCCGCGAGGTTACGCTTGAGGTCGCGCAGGAGTGTTTGTCCGATGTGCTTAAGGCGTCGGACCGCAAGGTGACCGTGGACGAAATTATCCGCAAGGTTGCCGACCACTACACCGTGCGGGTGACCGACCTGTTGGGCCCGCGGCGGGCGCGGTCGATCGCGCGGCCCCGGCAGGTGGGGATGTTCCTGGCCAAAAGCCTGACCTCGAAGAGCCTGCCGGAAATCGGTCGCCGGTTTGGCAACCGCGACCACACCACCGTCATCCACGCCGTGCGCAAGATCGAAGAGCTGCGTGCCGTGGACAACCAGATCGCCGAGGATGTGGAACTGCTGCGCCGGATGCTCGAAGCCTGATTGCAGGGCCCTGGGGGGCAAGTGATCTAAAGGGCCGAGGGGGGCAAGCCGGTTGGAAAAAGGTGGCGCTGCTTTGTCGGCGTCATCCTTTTGTTTGACCTGGGGTCAGGACCCATTTAATTCCGCCTGGCGGCGTGGCTCACGGCTCGAAAAGCGCGCGGTGAGCATGTCTGAGCCGTTTTGCCTGACCAAGGCGCAAACGGCGCGCTTCGAACCCTTTTTCACGAAGTCCCACGGCAAACCTTGTGTCGATGACCCGCGCCTACTGAGCGGGATTATTTTCATCAACCGCAATGGCTTGCGGTGGCCGCATACCGCCGCCGCGGACGGGCCAAACAAAATGCTCTACAACCGTTGAAAACGATGCAGCGACAGGGGTGACTTCGCGCAAATGATGGCCGGTC
>JBCCMR010000351.1:0-2752 GCA_039026255.1 Pseudomonadota bacterium | reverse complement strand
GTGAGGCCCAGCGCCTCGGATATGCGCAGCCCCGCCCCGTAAAGCAGCGTCACCACCGCCACATCGCGCAGCGCCACCCAAGGTTCGGGCGCCTGGAGCTCCACCGTGTCAAGCACCCGGCGCGCTTCAGCGGGTTTTAGGGGGCGCGGCAGGGGTTTTTTGTATTTTGGTGATCGGGTCGCCAGTACGGCGGAGACCTCAATCCCTTCCGTTTCTCCGAGCCACCGATAGAAGGATTTGACCGCCGACAGCGCCCGAGCGAGCGACCGAGCCCCCAGCCCGCGACGACGTTCATGGGCCATCCAGGCGCGCATTTCACCCAGGGTCACCGTGCCCAATCCGGGGACGCCCTGAGGCGCCCCCCGATGGCGATTCAGAAATCCCAGAAACCCTGAAACATCGCGCCGATAGGCGTCCGCTGTGGCAGTAGATTGGCCGCTCACAGCGGTGACCGTGGAAATCCAGCGGTGAAGAGCGGCCATCGCCCCGGCGCTCGCCAAAACCGGATCGGCGCCTTTTCTGGGGGATTTGGCGCCGTTCAGCGCAGCCACCTGCGCAGCACACGCTCAAAGGCGCTGGCGAAAAAGACCAGAAGGTCTGCGCCCTTTTGCGGGGTGAACTGGTCCTCGCCCTCGGAGCCTAGCGCCAGCATCCCGGGCAAGTTCCCGGGACCCAGATCAAGCTGCAAAAGCGCCTCGGACCGGACCCGATCCGCTGCAGTGCCGTAAAGGTGCCTGGCCATATGGTCGCCTGACACTGTCGAACGTAGGGTCACCGGGCGCACCGCCCCCGCCCGCGCTCCGGCCACATAATCTCGGATCTGACCAGGCGCCACAAAGGCCACGCCATCGCCAAATTCGGCGCGCAACTGCGGTGCCAGTTCTGCAGTCGCAGCTGGGCTTTCCAAAACCAGCCGCGCCGACTTCACATGGAGCGTCGCAGCCAGCTCCCGGGCAATGAGCGTCAGGAAGCCGGAAAAAGTATCCGGTTCAAGAATGGCCAGTACCGCCCGGTGGATCTGGTTGGTGGAAGCCAAATTATCATAGGCCGCGGCGATGACATGGCGGTGCGTATCCTCTAGCCGGTCGAGCCGCGCCTCCAGGCGCCCCAGGGCAATCGTGCGCAAGTCCACCACGTTGGCGCCGCGCGACGCTTCATCGGCGCTAATAAGTGCGCGCATCACGTCGCGGTCTTCCAAAAGCTGGCCGGGGTTATTCAGGATATGGGCGCGCAGAGCGGCTGCGACCGCACGCGCGTCGTTTTCTGGGGTTGAAAGTGGGCCGTCTGGGCGTGCAGCACCGTTCGCCGCTGCACCCGCACTGCCCGGTGATGCCTCTGCCATGCCTGCTGTTCCCGTCTGCTTTTGGTGCCTGCGGTGCGCTGCGGAGCTGGTCTAAAGGATCTTTTGCCCTGTCTTGGCCCAGTCCGCCAGAAACGCCTCGAGACCCTTGTCTGTCAACGGGTGCTTTGCAAGGTTTTGCAGGACCGACGGTGGCGCCGTAACCACATCTGCGCCAATTTTGGCACATTCAGAGACATGGTTCACGGTTCGGACCGAAGCTGCCAGGATCTCGGTGCTGTAAGAGTAATTGTCATAGATCGTGCGGATATCGTCGATCAGTTCGAGCCCGTCGATGTTGATATCGTCAAGCCGCCCGATGAAAGGCGAAATAAACGTCGCCCCTGCCTTAGCCGCCAAAAGCGCCTGATTGGCCGAGAAACACAGGGTCACATTAACCATGTTCCCCTCGCCGCTGAGCACCTTGCATGCCTTCAGCCCGTCCCAGGTCAGCGGCACCTTCACGGCGATGTTGTCGGCGATTTTGGCCAGTTTGCGGCCCTCTTCGATCATGGCCGCCGACTCGGTAGCGACAACTTCTGCGCTAACCGGGCCATCGACCAGATCGCAGATCTCTTTGGTCACTTCCAGGATGTCGCGCCCAGACTTCAAGATGAGCGACGGGTTTGTTGTCACCCCGTCCACAAAGCCCAGTTCGTTAAGCTCGGCAATCGCGTCCACATCTGCGGTGTCTACGAAAAACTTCATGGGCAGGTCTCCTTAGGGTGTCGTCGTCGCTTTGGGCTTACCCTAGTGGCGCCGGGAATGGTAGCCAAAGCCGTGGCGGCCTATTTCCCCGAAGACAGCCTGGTGTCGGTGCTCACCGCGCAGCCCATCGACCGGATGCTGGACTACCGCGCCCCGGAAGGCGGCGTGAGGTCCGGGGATTTTGTGTCGGTGCCGCTTGGGCCGCGGCGCGTGTTAGGGGTGGTTTGGGGGCCTGGCGAAGGCGGCTATGACCGCGCCAAAGTGCGCCGGGTGGTGGGGGTGCTCGACGTGCCGCCGATGGCCGCGGACATGCGCGATTTTCTAACCCGGGTCGGAGCCTACACGCTGACACCCATGGCCGCTATGCTGCGCCTGGCCACCCGCGCCCCGGGGCTGACCGACACACCAGGAATGCGGCGGGTCTATGGGCTAGGCGACCGCGCGCCCGACCGCATGACCGCGGCCCGCGAAAAGGTGCTGGCCATCCTGGAAGAGCAACCCGATGCCCGCCTTACCGGCGCGGAACTGGCAGCCCAGGCGGGGGTTTCCGCAGGGGTGGTGAAGGGGCTTTTGGCCCAGGGCGCGATCCTGGAATACGAAACCCCACGCGACGCGCCCTTTGCGCCCCTTAACCCGGACCTGCCAGGCACACCGCTCACCGAAAGCCAGTCCCAGGTGGCCCAGGCCCTGGCCCAGGGCGTGGCC
>JBCCMR010000350.1:0-2754 GCA_039026255.1 Pseudomonadota bacterium | reverse complement strand
GATAATTAGTCCAAAAATATAATTGGGATCAATTAAAAGCACATAGTCGTCGGGCAAGTCAGGCAAGTTTGCGGGCCGCACGTTATATTTGGACAGCCCACTGACGCGCCACCGGTGCAAAAGCGGCGCGGCGCCGGGGTCCGGTTTCTCTGCGGCGGCATCGAAGAGGTCTTGCAGAAGGCTCGGTCCCGCCGTCTCGAAGTAGATGCCCTTTGGATCCACGATCAGACCGTGGCCCGGTTCCCCCTCGCGTCCGGTGCGAACCGACCGCAGAAAGCTGTCTTCTAACGTGATCACCTGCGCCGCGCTCCGCCGCGCCGCCGCCAGGCCGCGCCGCGACACCGGCCTCCGACCCCAGACCGCCACCCAGTCTCCCGGTCCTGGACGGCCGAACCGGGGGCTTAGCCCGTGGGCTACCAGCGCCCGGCGCAGCGCCTGGTCGCGGAAAAAGCTGAGCGAAAAGCAAAACACCCGCGTCGGGGACGCGGGTGCCTCGATTAGATCAGGCCGCGCGTCAGCCACCGCCAGCGGCGCTAAGCGACTGGGCCGCGCCCACGCTCGACGTCAGCACCGAAAGCGTTTTGGTCCATTGCACGTAAGGCGCCTCGGTCACATAGATCGTATCGCCGTCGCGGATCTGGAAATCGCGGCCCAGGAACACGCCGGTTGGCTGCGTCAGGTCCAACACATAGGCAAACCGCTTGGGCGTCTGGAAGTCGTTGCGCCCAAGAACACGGTTGGCAAATTCCGCAGTTTCATCGCGGAAGATAAAGATCCCCGTGGGATCGGCCAAGGAACTGTTGAGCCCGCCCAAAAAGGCGATGGCTTCGACCGCGTTCATGGTGGGCTGTGGAAATTCCACTAGCGCCTGACCGCCCGTGGCACCCAGCGCAGTAAAGCGGCGCGTATCTTCTTGGATTAGGATTCGATCGCCGGGGCGGAGGGCGATGTCTTTTACGTCTGCCTCGTAGAGATCGCTTAGGAAGACCGTACCTTGATGATTGCCGCGGATCACTGTGACGCGGGTGTTTTCGGGGTCTGTGGTGACACCGCCAGCCCGCGCAATCATACGGCTCAGCGTGCTGGTGGAAGCCTCAATCGGCACAACACCCTGGGCGCCTGCGGTGCCTACGATAGCAACGGTGGAGCCGTCGCCTGCGGCACGCGACACGATGATCTGTGGCTCGGGCGTCTGATCTTCTAGCCGACGGGTGATGACCTGGCGCAGCGCTTCGGGTGTGTTGCCCGCCGCACGGATGCGCCCGGCGTAGGGCACAAAGATGAAGCCCGACTGGTCCACCTGAAGCTCGGTCAGGGTAGAGGGCACACCGGCGGTGCCAAGGATACCCTCTTCGACGTTTTCATAAACCGTCAGCAACAACCGGTCGCCCGGGCGGATAATGTCGGCGGCCAATTGGCCTGCCCGGCGGAAGTTCGCGTCAAAGCCCGGCGCGGGCTGCGCGGCAGTGGCCTGAACCACGCGGTCGTTCACGTTAACGATGTACGCGTTGCCCTGCTTTTGCACCGATCCGGCAAAGATCTCGCGCTTATTGGGTCCGGGCCGCGGCAGCCCGCAAGATGCCACGGCAAATGCCACGACAAAAAGGGCCATCACCCCGGCCCTGGGTCTCAGGATTTTGGACATTTGCTGCCCTTTCTTGCCTACGCTGCCTCAGGTCTTTTTTGTTTTTCTTTTTAGGCTGGCAGGTTTTCGGGCATTTTCAAAGGGTTTTGCCTTTTGGGCTATTTCACGGCGCGAATGTGTTGCAGCCGTGCCGCGTCACCGGTCGCGTCGGGTTTGGGCGCAGGCAAGGTCCCAGTTTCTAGGTGGGTCAGCGCCTGGTAGGGATCCTGGTCCGAAAGCACCATGTCCACCACCTGACGGATCAAGCGCACGCGCCCGCGCCGGGAGTAGAACCCGCCAGTGATCTGGGATGTCATCAGGAGGTACTGGCGATAGTCGCGGTAGGCCGACAGGTCAGGCTTGCGCGGTTGACGGAAAAAGGTCGGCAAAGGCTGGTCCGACGTGAACTCCGGCTTGCCAAAGACGCTTTCGCCGAGGGCCTTGACCGGCAGCCCACGCCAAAGCGCCTGTTGGGCAGCGGTGGAGTTGATGGTGACCACTGCGCGGGCATAGTCCAACAGTTCCGCCAGTTTGCCGCCGCGCACGAAGTGAATTCGCTCGGCCAAGGCGAACTCCCGACCCAGACGATCCGCCACCGCCGAAAGCGGCTCGCGGTCGTCTTCCAGCGGGTGTGATTTGAACACCAGGTGGTGGTGGCGCGGAGCGTTTGCAGCAAAGTTTTCGATACAGACCCGCATGAAATGGGCCATGTCGCGGAAATCTGAATGACTGCGGATAGAGGCGTCGTGGCTGAGCTGTAGAAGCGCCAAGTGATAAACGAACCCGTTTCGCTTGATGCGCTTGGTTGCCCGGTAGCGTTTCGCAGCGTGGATCGGCCGAGTCATTAAGCGCTTGAAGTGCAGCCAAAACTCTCGCCGGACCGAGGTTTCCCGGTGGGTTCGGTAATTCTTGAACCGGCGATTTCGGAAAAGGATATGCCAATGGTAAATGGCGCCCAAGAGAATGTGCTGGCGCATGTCACCCCAGCGGGCGGGAGCCTCCGGGTGGTCGTGGTCTAGCGTGGCAAGGGCTCGGCGCATATCTTCGACCGAAGTCGTCATGAGGATTGAGTTGCCGTTCACGCCTCCGCGTTCGTAGGTCACCCAGTAGGGCCGCAGGTAACCTTCTTC
>JBCCMR010000349.1:0-2763 GCA_039026255.1 Pseudomonadota bacterium | reverse complement strand
TTCTCGGCGTGCCCTACCTTTGGGGCGGCGACAGCACGTTTGGGATCGACTGCTCGGGCCTTGTGCACATTGCCATGCGCTGCGCGGGCGTGCTTTGCCCCCGGGACAGCGATCAGCAGGCGGTTGCCCTGGGCGACAGCCTCGCCGGGGATGCGCGACTCGAGCGCGGGGACGTGATTTTTTGGAAGGGCCACGTGGGCCTGATGCAGGACAGCGAGTTTTTGATCCACGCCAACGGCTATCACATGGCGGTTGTGCGCGAACCCCTGACCCAGGCCGAAGCGCGGATCGCTGCGTCGGGCAACGGGCACGTCACCGGGCGCCGCCGGGTGCCCCCGGGGGGCGTGCGGCTGGCCGGTTAGGGCAGCGCGCCCGGCCTAGAGCTTGCGCAGCACGTCGTCGCGCCGCACTACACCGTCCTCAACAATCTTGCAGAGCACGCCGCGGAAACGGTGCTGCAGATTTTCGCGGCGGTTGAGCCAGGCCAGGCTCTGCACACCATTGCGGGCTTTCCATTTCGGGCAGGCGTTGTTGAATTTGGTCGACACCTCCAGCACGGCGGTGCCCGCTGCTAGGCGCTGGCCCTCGGGCATGTTTTCTTCGCCCAGGTTCATATCAACGATCATCGTGCCGCCGGGGTGAGGGGTCGTGGCTCGGTTGCGCCAGCAAAGGTCGAGCACCCGCCGCTGCAGGATCGACACCTGGATGCGCGGGTCGGGCGCCCCGTCCGGCAGGCGAAGCCAGGCCGCCTTTTCCCACCGCTCCCCCAGGATACCGCGGTCCACGGTCAGTTCCAGTTCGTCGGGGAAATGGCGTTGGCCATAGTCAGGGCGAAAGCAGAGCGTTTCGATCAAGGCATTGTCGCGCGGCGCGGCAAGAATATGTGCCTCGGCCGCCTGACATTCGGCCATCGTGGCCAGGGGTTGCGGGTCCGGGTCGGGCCCCGCGTCGGTCGGGTAGGTTTCGATTGGGTCATAGACCCTTGTTTCGGTCATTGGTCCCCGCAAACGGCGCAATCTGCGCGCTTTTCCACAGCCAGAATCCTGTTCTGCGCGTGTAAAGCATCGTAAATGAAAACCTGTCCTGCAAGCGATGATCCCGCCCCAGTCAGAAATTTGATCGCCTCTGCGGCCATGATGGAACCGATGATCCCTGGCAAAGCGCCCATCACGCCGGCCTCGGCACATTGTGGGGCAAGCCCCTCAGCCGGTGCTTCGGGGAAAAGACAGGCGTAGCAGGGACCGTCCTGGGTCGGATCGAATAGCGCGATCTGCCCTTCCCATTGGGCAATCGCACCGGATATCAGCGGAACTCCGGCGGCCCAGGCCGCGCGGTTGACCACGGCGCGGGTTTCAAAGCTATCGGTGCCGTCGAGGACCAGGTCGTAGTCTGCAAATAGCTCTGCCGCGATGTCTTCGGTTAGCAGGCGGTTGTAAGGGCGGATTCGAATGAAGGGGTTGAGCGCGACTGTCGCCTCTGCCGCAGCAAAAACTTTGGGCTTGCCGATATCATCGTCGCGGAACAGCACCTGGCGTTGCAGATTAGACCCGGCCACCGCGTCGTCGTCGATCACACCGATCGTCCCCACCCCCGCCGCCGCGAGGTAAAGCAGCACCGGCGAACCCAGACCGCCCGCTCCCACCACCAGCACGCGGGCAGCCTTCAGCCTTTTTTGGCCCGGTCCGCCAAGCTCGCGTAAGACAATATGCCGGGCGTAGCGGTCGATTTCTGGCGCGGTAAGCCGGGTGGGGTCAAAATCATCGGGGTCTTCGGCCGCATCGGGCTGCGCAGTCTTGCGCAGTCGCGCCAGCAAGGCGCGGTAAAGGGCGATGATAATCAGCGCCGCCGTGATGCCGATCCAGCCCTCGCGGCTACCCAGACTGATCCTGACCGCATTGCCGGGAGGTAGGGCAAACAGTCCCACAAAAACAACGGCAAGGCCCAACACAACCATGGCGCCCTGTGCCCCCCGGGACCCGCCCATAAAGCGCACAGCCAGGGTCGCTGCGGTAATGAGTATTAGCGCGAAAAGCATGCCGCCCCTTACCCGCCTTCGCTCGCCTGCGCATCCTGAAAGTTGCCTGGGCGGTGGTTGACCCGTGACGGCAAGACTCGGCCAACGGGTGAATTGGATCTCAACACAGAAACGGACGAAGTGTTACGCCTAGGGGCGGAAACGGTCGCCGCTAAAGTCTTGAGAGGCTTTGTCCTAAGGGGTTGAAAATTTGCGGTGCTGGGGCGGCTTTTAGGTTAGGCCAATGCATCCTCGGTTGGCAAAGGCGGTAAATTTGAGGTGCGCGACCGTTTGCTTTGGTGGGCGAAACAGAGGTAGTCCCAGATTTTCGACCATTTTGCAGCCCGCTTTAAGGTGGATCTTAGTTTCGTTTCAGGCTGCTTTCTTCTCTGCTGTTGGATGGGTTTCATAGGCCTCGTCAGGCGTCAATATCCCGTGCGCCGAGTGGGGACGTTCGGCATTGTAGTAGGTCATCCATCTACTGATCCCCGCCCTTGCTTTTGATCCCGTTTCAAATGCGTTGAGATAGACGCATTCGTCTTTCAGGCTGCGCCACAGCCGTTCGATCCTACGATTATCGATCCAGCGCCCCCGTCCATCCATCGAGATTTTGAGGTTCGCGTCGATCAACGTGTTCGTCCATTCAAAACCTGGCCATGTCGATGGGCGTCGCGCTGGCCGCTTTCTGGCTTCGGTCTTGCGCCGCGCTTTTTGCGACAATTGCGGCTCGCTTCATGCCAAACATTATG
>JBCCMR010000348.1:0-2784 GCA_039026255.1 Pseudomonadota bacterium | reverse complement strand
CCTGCTTGACAGGGTCCGGCGCGCGTGCCTCCGTCCCCCCCATGGCACGCGCGCTATTTTTTGCATTGGCGATATCGATCTGGGCCGCGCCGGCCGCGGCACGGAATGTCTTTGTTGAATGTGTGCAAAACCAGATTTCCGCCCTGGGTGGGGACCCAGGGCCTGTGGACGGGCTACTGGGCCCCGCTACTCGGCGCGCGCTTGCCAATGTTGTGGCCGCGCGCGACGGGCTCGACGGCCTGCCCCGCCTGACCCAGCGCACCGCGTCTACCTGGTGCCGCAACTTGGCGCCGCTGGCCCCGGGCCTGACCCCGGCCGACGATCCAGCGCCGCGGATATTCATGCAAAAAGAACTCACCCACGTGCGGGAGGCGCTGACCCGCGCCAAGCGCGTGGCACTGGCCTACTACGCCGACGAGCATGGCATCGTCCCCGCCGCCACCTTCGACACCATCCTAGGCAACGATGCGACCTGGGTGTTTGCCACGCTCGAACGGTTGCGGCGCGATGCCGGGCGCCGGTCGCAACTGTCGCGCAGCGCCATCGACAACCGGTGCTCGGGCGGGTTTTCCGCCTTTGCCGGGCGCACGGCGATTGTGATCTGTGTGGCCCCCAACGTGTACTTCGATCCGAGCACCCGCGCCGCCTGGGAGCCCTATATGACGCAGATTATGGTCCACGAGGTGGCCCATCACCTGCAACGGGAGCTTGTCGCCGACAAGGTAGAAGTGCCGCGCCGCCGGGGGGCGGAGCCCTACATGGGCCCGGCTTGGATAATTGAAGGGCACGCGGTCCTCTTGGAAAACGACTGGGCCGCGTCCCAGGGGCGCTGGCAGCCCCGGTTCATCCAGATTTGGACAAAGGCGCACGCGCTTAAGACCGCGTTGCGCACAATCCGTCGGGAGCGGCGCGTAGTAGGGACGGACTACGACATTTCACACCTGGCGGTCTGGCTTCTGGCAGAACGCTACGGGGCCGAACGGCTCTGGGACTATTTGCGCGCGGTCGGGCACGGCGCAACCTGGGCGACCGCGTTCCGCGACACCTTCGACCTGGAGCTGACCGCCTTCGAGCGGGAATTCGAAAGCACCCTGCGCGCTGACCCGGCGGCGGCCTTAAACTGGACCGAAGGCGAAGATTAGGGCCGCGCGGGCCTAGCGGCCTTCGAACTGCGCTTTCCGCTTTTCCAGAAATGCCATGACGCCTTCTCGGAAATCGCTGGTGCGTCCGGCCTGGCCCTGAAGCGACGCCTCGGTCTCAAGCTGTTCGTCCAGGGTCTGGTCAAAGCTGGCGCGCATGGCCGATTTCAGCAGTCGGTAGCCTTCGGTGGGCCCGTTGGCCAGATGCTCGGCCCGGGTGCGCACCACGGCGGCGAAGCTGGCGTCGGGGACCGCTTCCCAGATCATACCCCATTCGGCGGCCTTTACCGCGGGCACGGGCTCAGCAAAAAGCGCCGCCCCCATGGCCCGGGCAAACCCCACCTGGCGGGGCAGCCAGTAGGTGCCACCCGCGTCCGGGATCAGCCCGATGCGGCTGAACGCCTGAAGAAACGCCGCGCTTTCGGCGGCGATGACCACGTCGCAGGCCAGCGCAAGATTGGCGCCCGCCCCGGCGGCGATGCCGTTCACCGCTGCGATCGTCGGCAGAGTGCATTCGAAGATCGCCCGGAGCATGGGTTCGTATTCTTCGCGCAGCGTGCCTTCCAGGTCGATGGTCGCCACATTGCGCGCGTCGCCCAGGTCCTGGCCCGAACAGAACCCCCGACCGGTGCCGGTGATCACGATCACCCGCGCTTCGCCCTCGGCGCGTTTCACAGCGTGGAGCACTTCGGCCCGCATCTGCGTGGACAGCCCGTTCATGACATCCGGGCGGTTAAGCGTGATCGTCGCCACCCGGTCGGTGGCTTCGTAGAGGATCGTTTCGTACTGCATAGGCGCGTGTCTCCGGTGGTGGCCTGGACCTTGGGGCAATCGTATACGCCCACCTGCGCCGGAGGAAACCCCAGAGCCGCGCGCGCGTCGCCCCGGGCCGCAGCGTCATCGATGCAGGGATGGCAACCTGTGACTGCGGATCAGTCTTTCAAAATGGCGTCTAGGCGGGCCTGTTCCTCGGCGCTGAGCCCCGGACGGGTCAGGGGCGCCCCTGCGCGGCGGCGGATAACCCGCCACGCGGCAAAGCCCCCCCCGAGAAAAAGCAGTGGCCCTGCCAACCACAAGAGCAGGTTCAACCCGTCGGTCCGCGGGTTCAAAAGCACGTATTCGCCGTAGCGGGCCACCAAGAAGTCGAGCACCTCTTGGTCGCTATCCCCGGCCACGAGCCGTTGGCGCACGGTCAGCCGCATGTCACGGGCCACCGCGGCCGAAGACGTGTCGATATTTTCGTTGCGGCACACCAGGCAGCGCAGTTCTTGGGACAACGCGCGGGCGCGCTCTTCTAGGGCCGGGTCTGGCAGGATTTCGTCCGGCTGGACGGCGGCGGCGGCGCTGGCCAGGACCGCAAACACCAGGGAAGCGGTAGCCCCGCGCAGGCGCGGCCCTATCATTCCGCGGGCTGACGCAGGGGCGCCGGTGTGCGCCGGCGCACGGGCGCCCCCACGCGAAAGCGCCGGTCGGAGAGGCTCAGACACCCGCCGAGCGCCATCACAATCGAACCGATCCATATCCAGTTGGCCAACGGCTTTATCCAGGTGTGGAGCGTGATCGCTCCGCTGGGCTGCGGATCGCCCATCGAGATGTAGACGTCCCGCGCCAGCCCCATGTCGATTGCCGCCTCGGTCGTGGGCAT
>JBCCMR010000347.1:0-2796 GCA_039026255.1 Pseudomonadota bacterium | reverse complement strand
GGAGATCGCGGCAGAGGTGGGGACCCCTGTCTACGTCTATTCTTCGGCCGCCATGCGCGACCGCTACCTGGCCTTTGACCGGGCCCTGGCGTCGCTGCCGCACCTGGTGTGTTACGCCATGAAGGCAAATTCAAACCTCGCGGTGGTAAAGCTTTTGGGCGATCTTGGCGCGGGCATGGACGTGGTTTCCGGCGGCGAATACCGCCGCGCCCGCGCCGCTGGTGTGCCCCCGGGTCGCATCGTCTTCAGCGGCGTGGGCAAGACCCGCGACGAGATGGAGATGGTCACCCAAGGTGGCCTGCGCCAGGTGAACGTCGAAAGCGTCCCCGAGATGGAGCTTTTGTCCCAGGTCGCCGCCGCCGCGGGGCTGACCTTGCCGATCACCGTGCGCGTGAACCCGGACGTGGACGCCAAAACCCACGAAAAAATTGCCACTGGCAAGGCCGAAAACAAGTTCGGGATTCCAATCGCCCAGGCTTCCGAGGTCTACGCCCGCGCGGCGGCGTTGCCCGGGCTGCGGGTGGTGGGCGTGGACGTGCATATCGGGTCGCAGCTGACTGATCTGGCGCCCTACAGGGCCGCCTACACCATGGTGGCCGACCTGACGCGCACCTTGCGCGACGCAGGCCACGACATAACCCGCCTGGATCTAGGCGGCGGGCTCGGCATCGACTACGAAAGGTCCAACCTGCCGCCGCCCGACCCCGACGCCTACGGCGCGCTGGTGCGCGAAACCGTGGGCGACCTGGGCTGCGAAATCGAGGTGGAGCCGGGTCGCTTCATCGTGGGAAACGCGGGCGTACTCCTATCCCGGGTGATCTACCGCAAATCTGGGGGCGACCGGGATTTCTTGATCTTGGACGCAGCCATGAACGATTTGATCCGCCCGGCCATGTATGACGCCTACCACGATATTTTACCCGTCGCGGATGCACCCCCGGGCACGCCGCGTTCGCCCATGGATGTGGTGGGCCCGGTTTGCGAAAGCGGCGACACCTTCACCAAGGCGCGCGCCCTGCCGCCGCTGGGGTCTGGCGATTTGGTCGCCTTCCGGTCCGCGGGGGCCTATGGGGCGGTTATGGCCAGCGAATATAACTCCCGCCCGCTAGTGCCCGAAGTGCTGGTTGACCGGCATCAATTCGCCGTCATCCGACCCCGCCCGACATTTGACGAAATGCTCAACCGCGATAAACTTCCTAGGTGGATGATGAACCCTGCCCCCTGATGCCACGCCCCCGACACACGCCCCCCCAAAAACGGAGCGCCCGATGGCCGGAACTGACATGGACGTAGATAAAGTCGCCGCCCAGGCGATGCACCGCCTGACCTGGCGGCTACGCCTGACCCGCGCCGCTTTGATCATTGAGCGGGCCGCAGGCGCCTTCTGGCCCATGACCGCGCTGACACTTGTCGGGCTTGCCGCCTTGCGCATCGGGCCGCTGACGGGCCTGCCGCAGGCCTGGGTGCTAGGCATCTTCGGCGTCTTCGGCCTGGTCTGGATCGCCCTTGTGGTCCTGGGCTTCCGGCGCTTCGAGTGGCCAAGCGCGCTCAATGCACGCGACCGCATGGACCGCAGCCTGCCGGGGCGTCCGCTTGAGACGCTCAACGACACGCAAGCCATCGGAACCGGCGATCTAGGCGCCAGGTCGCTTTGGGCCCGGCACCTGGCGCGCATGGCCGACGCCGCCGACCGCAGCCGCGCCGCACGGCCGCTGGTGCGCCTGTCAGGCCGCGACCGCTGGGCGCTGCGGCTGGTGGCGCTCTTGCTGTTTACCGGGGCAATGATCTTCGGCCGCTCGGACCCGGTGCAATCTCTGGTGCAAAGCCTGCAACCGCCGGCGCCGGTCCTGGCCACTGGGCCCAGCTGGGAAGGCTGGGCCGAGCCCCCGGCCTACACGGGGCGCCCGTCGGTCTATCTCAACGAAGTGGTGGGCCAGACGCTTGATTTGCCCCAGGGGACGACCGTAACCCTGCGCGTCTACGGCGCCACCGACGCCGCTAAGCTGACCGAAACGGTAAGCGGTGCCGACACGGCCATCACGCCCGACGAAAGCGGCCTGGCACAGATCGACTTTGTGGTTACTCGGTCCGGCGATGTCACGCTCAACCCGCCTACCGGCGAAGCCGCGGGTTTCACCGTGGCCATGATCCCCGACCAGATCCCCGAGGTCGAGATATCGGGCGAGATCACCCGCACCGTCCAAGGCCAGTTCCAGATGCCCTTTGCCGCCAGTGACGACTACGGCGTAACCGGGGGCGAGGTGTCGATCACGCTCGACCTGGACGCTGTGGACCGCCGCCATGGTCTGGTGCTTGACCCCGAACCGCGGCAGGGCCTGACGCTTGACCTGCCGTTGCCTTTCACCCGCGACCTGGCCTCGTTCGAAGAGACCGTGGTCGAAGACTTGGCCGAGCATCCCTGGGCTGGACTGCCGGTCACGATCACGCTGACGGTCACCGACGACCTGACCCAGGAGGGCACTTTCACCGTCGACGCTACCCCGCTGCCGGGTAAGCGTTTCTTTGACACCACAGCCGGGGCCATCGCTGAAATGCGCCGCGATCTCCTCTGGAACCGGGAAAATGCCGACCGGGTGGAGATGATCCTCAAGGCCATCACCTGGGAGCTCGAGGCCAACTGGGACGACAAGCCCTAAAAGGCGTATCTGATGGTGCGCACGGCAATCCGGCGTATGGAATATCAGCTCGGCGGGCTCACCCCCGAGGTGCGCGACGAACTGGCGGACCTGCTCTGGCAGGCAGCCCTTCTGATCGAGGACGGGGACCTGGGCGACG
>JBCCMR010000346.1:0-2805 GCA_039026255.1 Pseudomonadota bacterium | reverse complement strand
CGTCGCCATCGCTACGGGCTGCCTAGTCAGGGAGGGTCTTGAGAGCGCGGCAGTTCCCGAATCCAGCGATTGCATAATCGGGTTTGTTTTCTTCTCTGACAAAAATACTCATACGCACTCTCGACGCCAGCGCCCCGCCTCGCGGGGAGACGCCGTTGGCCACTAACGCGTGGCCCTAAAGCGCGCGCCTGGGTACCACATGGTCAGTAGAATGCTGTCAAAGCCGCCGCAGCGCTATTCGGCGGCTTCGATTTGGAAGCCCTGCTCGATCATATCTGCAGGGCGCACCGGGTAGTCGCCGGTGAAGACGGCGTCGTGGTAGGCGGGGTTTTTGGGGTCCCGGCCCGCTTCCTCCCCCACGGCCCGGTAAAGCCCGTCGATCGACACAAACCTCAGCGACGCCACCCCTAGGTAGTCGCGGATTTCATCCTCACTCATGTGAGCCGCGATTAGCTCGTTGCGGTTGGGCATATCCACGCCGTAAAAATCCGGCCAGATCGTGGGCGGGGACGCGACGCGAAAGTGCACCTCCTTCGCCCCCGCTTCCAGGACCATATCTTTGATTTTGCGGCTGGTGGTGCCGCGCACTACGCTGTCGTCCACCAGGATCACACGCTTTCCGGCCATCAGCGCCCGGTTCACGTTCAACTTCAGGCGCACGCCCATGTTGCGGATCTGCTCGGTGGGCTCAATAAAGGTACGTCCCACGTATTGGTTGCGCACGATCCCCATCTCAAAGGGGATGCCACTTTCCTGGCTGTAGCCGATAGCCGCGGGCGTGCCGCTGTCGGGCACGGGGCAGACCATGTCAGCCTCCACCGGTGCCTCGCGCGCCAGTTGGCGGCCAATTTCGCGGCGCACTTCATAGACCGATTTCCCCCCGATAACCGAGTCCGGGCGGCTGAAATAGACGTATTCAAAGATGCACGGCCGCGGCCTTTGCGGCTCAAACGGGCGGTAGCTTTTGATCTCATCTCCTGCGATCACCACCATCTCACCGGGTTCAATTTCACGCAGAAATGTGGCGCCGATGATGTCAAAGGCGCATGTTTCGGACGCCAGTACCGTGGCGTCCCCCAACTTGCCCAGCATAAGCGGCCGAATTCCCAGGGGATCGCGCACGCCTATAAGTTTGCGGCGCGTCATGGCCACGATGGAAAACGCCCCCTCTACCCGGCGCAGCGCTTCTTTCATGCGGTCTGGGATCGTGGCACCCATGGACCGGGCCATCAAATGGATGATGCATTCCGTGTCTGACGACGACTGAAAGATTGATCCGCGCTCGATCAGCATCCGCCGAAGCGCAAGCGCGTTGGTCAGGTTCCCATTGTGGGCGATGGCCGCGCCGCCCATGGAGAATTCGCCGAAGAAAGGCTGAACGTCGCGGATCTGGCTCGACCCTTTTGATCCAGCGGTAGAGTAGCGCACGTGCCCGATAGCTACGTCGCCGGGCAGCGTATCCATGACCGACTGACTGGTGAAGTTATCGCGCACGTAGCCAGACCGTCGGGCGCTGTTGAACCCGCGTTCGCGGTCGTGGGACACGATCCCACCGGCCTCTTGCCCGCGGTGTTGTAAAGCGTGCAGCCCAAGGGCCACAAATTGCGCGGCGTCTGTCACACCGGTGATACCGAAGACGCCGCATTCCTCCCGAAGCTTGTCGTCGTCATGGGGGTCCGACGGGGTGGCTCGGAACGGCGGCTGGTCTGGCAGCATTGGGCATGTCCGGAGATATGGCAGCAGTGCCCCAGGTATAGTGCGATTGTGCGTGCCCGTCCACCTTCCCGGGGCCTCGTAGTCCCGGCGTGACGCCCGGTTTCGGCCAGGATTTTTGTTGTCTGGCTAATGAGTGATGAATGCAGGCGCAGAGGTGTCGTTTGGGCGAGCGGTCGCGAAAGGTTTCTTTGCGTTGCCTCGGCGCGCCTAGACTGCCGCGCCAAAGAAGGGTGCCGCCAAAAAGCGGGTGCCGGGCGACCCGGTCGGCGGTTGCCGCAGTGCGAGCAATTGAAGGCAGGGGCGGGCGTTTCACGCCAAGCCTGGGAAGACCCGTGCCGCACAACATCCAGGACCCGGCGCTCAATCTCGGCGGCGCCGGGTTAACTCAATGCTGACGGCGGCGTATGGGTCCCAGGAGTTTTTCGGTTGAATAAGGTTCTCGGGACGGCGTTGCGCGCTTGATCTCATTGGAACGGTGCCAGCAAGCGCACCCGCCCAATAGAGTAAAGTTAGACGATCACCGGTTTCCATCGCCGCGGCACATGCATCTCAACCGCCATCCGCAAGGCGTTGAGCGCCGATCCTAAGGCTATTGGATCAGGTATCCGACGCCCCGTCCGTGCCACCGCCAGCTGGTGCCTCAGAAGGCGCTTCTGTGGGGGCGTCTGTGGCGGGTGTGTCATCGCACGTGGCCATGAACGCCTCGAACCTTTCGTTCATCCAGCCCGGAACCTCAGTCGGAAGCATGTCAAAGAGCGCGGCCTGGCTTTGTGCCAAAAGCCCGCGGGTGGCGCTTTCTTCCACCAGCGCCAAGCGGTCGCCTGCGGGGAAAACCTGGTCGTAGAGAATGAGCGCGATGAGCACCAACAGAACCCCGCGGGCTACCCCAAAGAGAAATCCGAGCCCTTGATCAATAGCCCCGATTGCCGACCGCTGAACCATCCCCGAAAACAGCGGCGTAAAGATCGACACGATGATTAGCGCCACCGCAAACACCATGGCGAAGGCAACAATCAGCGCCAAGTTGCAGCTGCCGTCGATAATGTCCGATACCACCGGGATTTCGTAAACCAACGGTTTTAGTGCCTT
>JBCCMR010000345.1:0-2844 GCA_039026255.1 Pseudomonadota bacterium | reverse complement strand
TTTCCCTGTAAGCCCAGATATATGACGCGCCGCAGCATTAAGGAAGGGGCAGGGTCCAGGCTACCCTTTGAAAGGTTCCTTGCGCCGGGTCGCCCTGCGCGGTTCAGTGGGTGGTGTGCTCCCGCTCGGCGGCCAGTTTGCGCTGGTAGCCGGTTTGCACTAATTCAACCAGCACAAGCACAATGACCGAGAAGTAGAACGTCGTCTTTGACATCGGCAAAAGCTCATAGCCGAAAACGCGTATCTGTAGGCTTTCGTCGTGCATAGCGTGCGCCGCCGCTGGGCCCGCTTCACCCAAAAGCACCACGCCAACGATAAGAAGAATAAAGAGCCCTAGGACCTCGTACATGCGGTTGCGTTGCAGAAAACCCGTCACCCCGTCGGCCAGCAAAAGCATCGCCGCGCCCGAGGCCAATATCGCGATAGCCAGCACCGGAAAGACATCTGTGATAGCCAAAGCCGACAGGATCGAGTCAAAGGAAAAGATCAGGTTCATCAGAACGATAAGCATAATAACCTGGGTCGCGGATTTGCCCGATTTACCCCCCTCTAAAGCCCCAGGTTTGTGCACGGTTAGCATGTGAGTGATTTCTTTGAAGGCGGTGTACATTATAAAGACACCGCCAAAGATGAACACCACAGTCGAAAAGTTCACACCGCCGGTCAGGATGCCGGGAAAGTTCATCACAAAAAACGGATCTTTCAGCGCGTCAATCAGTTGGATCATTGTGAACAACAGCACAACGCGCAGCGCTACCGCGATGATGATCCCCCAAAAGCGCACCACCCGCTGGTACTCTTTTGGGGCCCGTTGGCTCTCGATTGAAATGTAAAGCAAGTTATCGAAACCAAGCACAGCCTGCAAAAATATCAAGACCCCGAGGTTGCCCAGGTTTTCGAGAGTAAAAAGCGCTTCCATTAGGGCCTCCCTTGCCATTCGCGTCAGGATTAACGGGCGCTGCCCGGCGCGCCAAGCACAGACCGTACCGAGGGCGTTAATAATCTTTTCTTGGCCAGAATCGCCTTATTTGATAGGCTATAGGCACGTCTCGTCGGGGTTCCGACGCATCGGGGCTTTAAGTCAGGCCGCTTTGGATGGCGCAAGTCCAAGACGCCGCAAGAAGCGCGGCGCAAGCGAACGTCGCCGCGCAGCCCGTGCCGCGACCGCACCGAAAAGGAAGACGAAGATGCCCAAAGGGGTCGTCAAATGGTTCAATGCCGACAAGGGTTATGGATTCATCGAACCGGTCGAAGGTGGTAAGGACGTGTTCGTGCACATAAGCCAAGTCCAGGCGGCTGGTTTGAAGGGGCTCGAAAACGACCAGTCCGTGACCTTCGACATGGTCGAGGGGCCAAACGGCAGAGAAATGGCAGGGAATTTGTCCCTGCCTGAATAAACTAGCGCCGCCGTTTCGGCGCTCGGGACCGTTGCACCCGCCGTGCGCGCGCGGGGCGATCCGGTGGCCCTTCCAAGCCCAACTGGTCCGCCAGCACCCTGGGGCGGATTTCTTTGACCTCACCGGCAGCGAGCGCGCCTAGCTGAAACGGTCCATAAGACACCCGGATTAGACGGCTCACCGGAAGCTCTGCAGTCTCTAGGGCCCGGCGAATTTCGCGGTTTTTCCCCTCTGCCAAAGCCACGGTCAGCCAGGCGTTGGCGCCCTGCTGGCGGTCTATGGACACTTGCATGGGTTGGAAGCGTTGTCCGTCGATGTGCAGCCCGGCGCGCAGCGGTGCAAGCGCGCTGTCCTGGGGTGTTCCATGCACGCGCACTCGGTATTTTCGCGTCCATCCGGTGCTGGGCAGTTCCAGTTTCCGCTTTACCTCGCCGTCGTTTGTCAAAAGCAAGAGCCCCTCGGAGTTAAGGTCAAGCCGTCCAACCGACAACACCCGGGGCAGGTCCTCGGGCAGGCTTTCAAAAACGGTCGTACGACCTTTTTCGTCCCGCTCAGTTGTCACAAGTCCCGGCGGTTTGTGGTAAAGCCAAAGTCTTGGTGGCTCGGGCGCTTGCACCGGAGCGCCATCAACGGTCAGCCCTACGGTGCCATTCACCTTGGTGGCTGGGGTTGTGACCACCTGACCGTGAAGCCGAACACGCCCTTCGGCGATCATCGCCTCAGCCCCGCGGCGGGAGGCAACCCCTGCCCGGGCCAGAACTTTCGCGATACGCTCTTCTTCGGCCATGGGGGCGCGATAGCATGGGCGCCTGCGCCGTTCTATGGTGATCTGACCTAGCGGTCATCGGCCTGTGTTGTGCGCCCAAGATCCTGGTGATTGCGACGCCCGCACCCTTCACGGTATGGCGCGTCATGCTGAACGATTTCATGGAAATGGCCCTACACGAGGCCCGCGCCGCCGGCCTCCGGGGCGAGGTGCCGGTGGGCGCGGTCCTCGTGCAGAACGGTCAGGTCCTGGCCCGCGACGGCAACCGGACCCGGGCGATGTCGGACCCAACCGCCCATGCCGAGATGTTGGTGATCCGCGCCGCCTGTACCGCTCTCCGCCAAGAGCGGCTCCCGGGGGCGCACCTTTATGTCACACTGGAACCCTGCGCCATGTGCGCCGCAGCCATATCAGCCGCGCGCATAGCGCGGCTCTACTACGGCGCGGCTGATCCCAAATCCGGCGGCGTGGCCCATGGAGCGCGCGTGTTTGATCACCCGCAGTGCCACCACATCCCCGATGTTTATGATGGGCTGGGCGCCTTATCGTCAGAAGAACTTTTGCGGGATTTCTTTGCGTCCCGCCGATAGGCGCAATTTTCAGTATTTAGCGCGCGGGGATTCACCGCCGATTAACCGGCTGGAGCCATTGTTGCGGGTGGATGCGTTTGCTGCGCGAAAC
>JBCCMR010000344.1:0-2869 GCA_039026255.1 Pseudomonadota bacterium | reverse complement strand
TTTAAGCGCTGGCCCGGGCGCGGCGCAATCCCGGGTGGCCACGGAAGCCGGGGCCGTGGCAGAGCTGCGCGCGCTCGACACGATCACGGGGATTGTCCAGGATTTTGACCTAGTGGTGGGGGACACCACCGTCTACGAACGGCTGATGATTTCCCTAGGCGAATGCCGGTTTCCCGCCAACAACCCGGCCGCTGACGCGTTTGCATGGCTCACTATCCGCGACGTGCGCGAAGCGGAGGCGCGCTTCGAAGGCTGGATGATCGCGTCGTCCCCGGCGCTCAGCGCACTCGAACATCCGCGCTATGACGTATGGCTGCTGCGGTGCAAGGCCCTGGGGGATTGACGGGGAGGCACCTGGGGTCGGGTCGCTAGCGGATCATTTCGGGGCCGCCTAGGATCGCCGGGTCAGGGGCGTCGGCGTCTTGCCCCATAGCGCGCAGGACCTGCTGCATGGCGGCCAGACGCGCCCGGCGTTTGTCGTCGGACCGGATGACCGTCCAAGGCGCAGCGGCGGTGTGGGACCGGTCCAGCGTTTCGCCTATGGCATCGCTGTAGGCGTCCCAGAGCGGCAGACCTTTGACATCGATCCCCGAAAGTTTCCATTGCTTTAGCGCGTCCTGTTCTCGATCCAAAAACCGCCGAAGCTGTTCCGCGCGCCCAACGGTCAGCCAGACCTTCACCAGCACAATGCCGTCGGCTACGAGCATCCGCTCAAAGTCGCCGACCTGGTGAAAAAACACCTCCCTCTGATCTGGAGTGCAAAAGCCAAAGACATGCTCCACCACGCCGCGGTTGTACCAACTTCGGTCGAAAATGGTCATCGTCCCAGCGCTGGGCAGGTGGTCCACGTAGCGTTGGAAATACCATTGGGTTGCTTCTGCGTCCGACGGCTTTGGCAGCGCCACAACCCGCGCCATCCTAGGGCTGAGATTTTCCACCAGGCGTTTGATTGTGCCGCCTTTGCCCGCGGCGTCGCGGCCCTCGAATATGATGATGGCCCGGCGCCCTTCTTCGCGGACGGCCGCTTGCATGCGCACAAGCGTAAGTTGCAAGTCACGATAGGCGGTCTCGTAAGTGCGTTTGTCTAGGCGCCGTCGGTAGGGGTAATCCGCGCCCACGGTGTCCTTTTTCCCCGCTTGGGCCAGGGCCTGGCGGATGTCTTCGGGAGCTTCGGAGCTGTGGAACCGGCTGATGGCGCCGTCGAAGGGCAGGGGAGAAGCAGGGTCGGACACGGGCTTTCAAACCTCCTGGATTGTGGCCGACTAACCTTGGGCTGCTGGGGCGCCGGCGGCAACCCTTTGGCTGCCAAAGGCGTCAGGGTTGCGTCAGGCGGGCCACGGCGGCAAGCACCGCATCCTGGGCGTGGTGATGCACCGAATGGCCCACGCCAGGCACTCGTGTTAGCCGGGCTTGGGGCACCTGGCTGGCCAAGACATCGGCGTGGATGCTTGATGGCACAGAGACATCATCGGCCCCGTGCACCAGTTCAATCGGCAGCGTGAGCGTCGGATAACGGGCCGACTGGCGTTCCACATGGGGCAAGAGCGTCACCACCTGGCGTCCGTTGGCGCGCAGCGTCTCGCGCCGCAGCGACAGCCCTGGGCCGATATGGGCCAAATAGCCCGCCGGCGGCGGGTTCGGGGCAAAGAGCCCAGAAAGCGTGTCATCTACCAGCGCCTGGGGTGCAAACGCGGACAGCGCGGTCGCGAAAACCGGTCCAGTCAGCGTCCCCGCGGCCAGATCATAAAGCCGCGAGGGCGGGGTCACCCAGGGATTTGACACCCCGTTCATCATCAAAACGCCTGCGGCGGTTTCGGGGTGGTTCAGGGCCCAAGCCATCGCCACCGACCCGCCGTAGGAAAAACCGCCGATGATTGCGTCTTCGATGCCAAGCTGCCCGAGCGCCGCGTGAAAAAGCGCCGCCTGCTCGGCGGGGCTTTCGCCTCGGTCATGGAGCGTGTCGGTAAAGCCGTGGCCCGGGCGGTCAAACGCAATGACGGTGTGAGTTTTGGCCAATTGTGGGCCAAGCGACAGGGTAAAGTCCCTCAGGTTCCCACCGGCGCCGTGTAAAAGCACAATCGTGGGCCCGGCACCCGCCCGCCAGTAATGCACGCGGGTTTCCCCCACTGTCAGAAATTCCCCCACAGGTGGAAAGGCGGCCTCGGCGGCGCGGTCGTTTCGTTCGCTTTTCCACCAGGCAAAGCCGCTGGCCAGGGCCAGGGCCAGTCCCAACGTAATCGCCGTACGCCGCAAGAGCTTTGTCGCCATTACCCGCCCCCGATCAGGTCCATGTCGAACGGCGTGGTCTGATAGATCTCATTGATCCAGTTGCCATAGAGCAGGTGCCCATGGCTGCGCCAGCGGTCCATCGGCGGCTGTGCGGGGTCGTCAGCGGGGTAGTAGTTGGCGGGTACGTTGATGGGTTTGCCCGCTGCCACATCGCGGTCGTATTCTTCTTTCAGGGTGCCGCGGTCGTACTCGAAGTGGTTAAAGACATAGATTGCCCGGTGCACGGGGTCTTCCACAAGACAAGGGCCGGTCTGATCACTGGCGAGAAGCGTAGTCAGCCCGGCGCTGTCCAGATCGCCTTGTCGGACCTCGGTCCAGCGGCTGACCGGGATCACCAAGTCATCGCTGGAGCCGCGTAAGTAGGGCGACCCGTCGTCGCGGCGCGTGTGGCGAAAACAGCCAAATGCCTTGGCTTCGAGCATCCGCTTGTCCACGCGGTGCAATTCCCAGAGCATGGCCATTGCCCCCCAACAGACCCCAAAAGTGGAATGCACATGGGTTTGGGTCCAGGCGATCACTTCCTGCATCTCAGACCAATAGGACACATCGGCAAAGGCCATGTGCTCGATCGGGGCGCCGG
>JBCCMR010000343.1:0-2873 GCA_039026255.1 Pseudomonadota bacterium | reverse complement strand
TCCCCGACCCGGGCAGTCGCCTCGGCAATTTTTGCTTCGACGGCGCCTGGCCCCCAGTTTTCGCGTCGCTTTGCGATCTGGGCCGGGGCAAAGAAGAACTGCGGCTTTGGACCGGGCAGGTCCTTTGGTGGGGCGAATTTGTCCCAGTGGGAAAGCCCCACTGCTGAAGAGTGTTTTAGGTGGTCCCCCAGGCGCGTGTGCAGCGCACGTTTCACCCCAGCATCCCCTGCCATATCTACATAAACTGACGCTGCAAGCGGTAGATCGCCCACCGCTTCATAGGTGATCACATCGTCATAATAGCCAAGTGCTTTGCAAAAGGCGACGTTGCGGGCGCTTGTTAATCCGATGATGCGGGGCCGTGGCTCCGCCCAGGAAAGGCATGCCGCAAGGCCAAGCCCTGTTTTTGAGGACGCCGACCCGACAATTACATTCTGGGCACCGAAGTAGATGTTTTCTTGCAGCCAATCAGCGATCAAAAAGCTTGTCGCGATCAGCGGTTGCAGGATCGGGCGGAAGGGGTCGGCGTCGTCGACAGGCACATAGGTGCGATATACAGCCGCTAGGTCCACGCGTCCGGGCGACACGTCCAGCAGGGTTCGCCCCCGTGGGCTGTCGGGCAAGATCACCGCTTGTTCTGCCATGGGTAAAAACCCGTAGTAGCGTGTCCCGGGCTCCACCCCGTCGGCCCGGCTTTCGGTCACCTGGGCGTACCCCCAAACCGGCACGATGCCGGTTCCTTCGATAGGGGTCGGGAAAAAGCGCCAGTAGCCAATGTCATGGCCCGTGGCCGCGTAAGTTACGTTGTTGGCCGTCAGGGCAAAGCTCTCCACCCCTAACAACACCTCGCCCCCGTCCAACTGAACCGGCGGAAGCGTCGCAACTGCCTGCTGAGAGATGTCGGAAAACTGCGTGGCCACGTATAGGGTCATGGGGGCTCCTGGCTTGATACCGGCGGCACCCTGGCGCGGTGCTGGGCGGGCGTCAACTCTTAGGCGAAGATCTGCTGGCAGGCTTCCGTAAAGGCGGCTTCGGCGGCTGGCAATTCTGCTCCGCGCCGCCGCGCCAGGACCGCGTGGGCGTTGCGGGCCGCTTTGCCCAGGGGCCGGGTGACCAGGGCATGGCCGTCATAGGTGTGTCGCGAGGCGGGCTTCGCGCTGAGGATAGCATAGCCTAGCCCGTGTCCCACGAGCCCTCGCACCAGTTCAAAGCTTGGGCAGCGGTAGCGCACGGAGGGCGTTAGCCCGCGCTCAGCAAAGAGCGACAACACGTACTCGCCAGTTGGCGGCGCCTCAAGGAGGATCAGGTCCTCGCGCGCTAAAAGATCAAGCGTCAACGCAGGTTCCTGGGCCAGGGGATGGTCTTCTGACAAAAGGATATAGGGCCTCAGCGATTGGAGCGGCGTCGCCTCGATGTCGTCAGGCAGGTCTACGTCGTACATCACGCTCAGGTCGATGTCCCCGGCGCGCAGCCCCTCGATCAGCCGCCTGTGATCACCTTCGACAAGGCGCAAATCAGTGGCATCGCTTTGGGCGAAGCGGGCGACGATTGCGGGGATAAAGAGCGGCGCAAAGGACTGCAGGCATCCGATGCGAAGCGCTGTGTCCATGCGCCCGGTAGAAAGGCTTGTCACCGGGTCAATGCGGGCCGTGCGGCCGTAGGCGCGGTTGGCATAGATCAAAGGCGTGCCCCGGTCTGCGGTGAAGATGTCGGTGACCTCGCCGACCAGGACGTGGTGGGTGCCGATGCGCGTGTCCGATATTATCTTGCAGTCGAACGCCACGAGAGGGTCAATGACCCGCGGACTTCCAGAAGCCATCGGCAGCCAGTCAGCGCAATCAAACCGGTCATCTATCTGATCCTTGAAACGCCCGGCAAACGTGTCGGAAATAAATGACTGGTCGTCACGCAAAAGGTTGATTGCCATGACCCCGTTTTCCCGGATTACTGGCGCCGCCGCCGCTCCGTGATGGACACACACCAAAAGTGTCGGTTTTTTTGTATCGGCACTGACCGACGTCATAGCGCTGACCGTCAAGCCGCCGCGCCCGGCTGGACCGTCGGTGGTGACCACGTTCACGGTTGCAGCGGCGTGGCTCATGCCTTCCAAAAAGGCTTGACGGAGGGGTTCTTGGGTCATGGGCTGGCTGCGTCTGTCTGGGGCTTTGGCGCCGCCTATAGCGCAGCAGCACGGCCACCGAAAGCCGCCCAAACGGCGCGGGGCGTTCGGGTCTAGGCAATTTTCTGGGGACAACTTTCCCGCGGGTGGGTTTTTTGCTTTACAGCCGCTCGCTCAGCCACCACCATATTTGGTGAGGCAACGCGGGATCAACCCGCACCCATAGCGAGGACCCCTCAGGATAGTGGGGCCGCGCCCAACGCAAACAACGTTGAAGGGCAGCGAGCATGGCCAACACCGAAACCTTTCATGACGCCGGGGATATCCATCCCATCGACGTGGTCGAAAACTTGGCAGAACACTACGACTGGGCCTTTGACCGGGTCGCAGAAGATCAGATCGCCATGGCCATCGAGGGCAGCTGGCGCACCTATTCGATCACCCTGGCCTGGTCGGCCTACGACGAAACCCTTCGTATGATCTGCACCTTCGACATGGAGCCGCCCGAGGACACGCTGGCGCCGCTCTACGAAGCGCTCAACGCCGCAAACGACAAGTGCTGGGCGGGCGCCTTTGCGCTGTGGCGTGAACAGGGGCTGATGGTTTACCGCTACGGCCTGATGTTGGGTGGCGATGCCGCCGCAAGCCCGGAACAGATCGACCAGATGCTCAGCGCCGCGGTCAGCGCCTGTGAACGGTTCTACCCGGCGTTCCAGCTTGTCTGCTGGGGACAGGAAGAGCCCGCGCGCGCGCT
>JBCCMR010000342.1:0-2901 GCA_039026255.1 Pseudomonadota bacterium | reverse complement strand
CGCTGGCGCTCGGTGCACTGGGTTGGGTGACCCTGCCCGCCACCCTGGTCGAACCGATCATCGCCGCCTCAATCGCCTACGTGGCCGTAGAAAACATCTTTACCCAGCGCCTGCAGCCCTGGAGGCCGGCCCTGGTCTTTGGGTTCGGTCTGCTGCACGGGTTAGGCTTTGCTTCCGTTTTGGGCGATTTCGGCCTGCCCGACGGGCAGTTCCTTCCCGCGCTGTTGGGCTTCAACATGGGCGTCGAACTGGGGCAGATTGTCGTCATTCTGGCGTGCTTTTTAGCCGTCGGGTTTTGGTTCCGAGACCGCACCTGGTATCACAGTGGCATCGTCATACCTGCCTCAGCGGCCATCGCGGCGGTATCGCTTTACTGGGTGGTGGAGCGCACGGGCCTTGTCGCGTTGCCGGGGTTGATCTGATGCGAACCATGCTCATCACCGGGGGCTCATCCGGGATCGGCGCCGCTACAGCGCGCCTGGCGGCCCGGGGCGGTTGGGACGTGGCCCTGAGCTTCCACAGCGATACGCAGGCCGCCGAAGCCACAGTCGAAGCCGTACGTGCCCGGGGCCGCCGGGCCTGGGCCGCCCAGGCGGATATGGCCGACCCGGACGCCATCGCCGCGCTTTTTGAGGGCGCGCAGGCGGAGCTTGGGCGGCTTTCTGCTTTTGTAAACAACGCCGGCATCGTGATGCCCAAGGCGCGGTTCGAGGACATCACCCCCGAACGCCTGGACGACATTTTCGCCGTCAACGCCCGCGGCGCCTTCCTAGCCGCCCAGCACGCGGTGCGCGCCATGGCCAAACGCCACGGCGGGCGCGGCGGATCGATCGTGAACATCAGCTCGGTCGCAGCGCTCAAGGGCGGGGCAGGCGAATACGTGGACTACGCCGCTACCAAAGGCGCACTGGATACGATGACCCTGGGGCTGGCCCAAGAGATGTCCCGGGAAGGCGTGCGCGTGAACGGGGTGCGCCCGGGGATTATCGACACCCCCATCCACGGGCGCGGCGGCCAGCACGACCGGATCGAACGCATCGCCCCCAGCGTGCCCATGGGCCGCGCAGGAAGCGCCGAAGAGGTGGCCGAGGCCATCCTATGGCTGGCCTCGGACGCAAGCAGATACACCACCGGCACCTTCATCGAGGTTTCGGGCGGGCGCCACATCTGACCAGGGCACCCAGCCAGACGCACCTACCGGCCTATGCCCACGCCGGGGTTGTGCCCGCGCGCCTGAACTCGATGCGCACCCCCGGGGCGCATGGCCCCCTTGCCCTTGCGGCAAGCCGCGCGTCAGCCTCCGCCGCCATCCGCGTCAAACCGCCCCCGAACGTCCGGGCGCGCCCTTGCCCCCTTGCACCCGGGCTGCATATCCGCCACTAGTCCCGCGATATCTGTGACAAGGGAATTGGCCATGGCCGACGGCAATCTGGAACTGATGGGTGATCCAGGCGAAGACATCTCGGTGCGCGATACCTTCGGGCTCGACACGGACATGACCGTCAAAGGTTTTGCGGCGGCTACGGACCGGGTGCCCGAGTTGGACAGCACTTACAAGTTCGACCCGGACACCACGCTCGCGATCCTGGCAGGCTTTCAGTACAACCGTCGCGTGATGATCCAGGGCTACCACGGCACCGGTAAGTCGACCCATATCGAACAGGTGGCCGCGCGGCTCAACTGGCCCTGCGTGCGCGTTAACCTTGACAGCCACATCAGCCGCATCGACTTGATCGGTAAGGACGCGATCAAACTCAAAGACGGCAAGCAGGTCACCGAATTCCACGAAGGTATCCTGCCCTGGGCCCTGCGCAACCCGGTTGCCATCGTTTTCGACGAATACGACGCCGGGCGCGCGGACGTGATGTTTGTTATCCAGCGGGTGCTGGAACATGACGGGCGACTGACACTTTTGGATCAGAACGAGATCATCACCCCTAATCCGCATTTCCGGCTTTTTGCTACAGCAAACACAGTGGGGTTGGGCGACACGACGGGCCTTTACCACGGGGTGCAGCAGATCAACCAGGCTCAGATGGACCGCTGGTCCCTGGTGACCACACTCAATTACCTCAGCCACGACGCCGAGGCGGCCATCGTGCTTTCGAAAAACCCGCACTACAACACCGAAAAGGGCCGCAAGCAGATCAACCACATGGTCACGGTCGCGGACCTGACCCGGTCGGCCTTTATGAACGGCGACATTTCTACAGTCATGAGCCCGCGGACGGTTATCAACTGGGCTGAAAACGCGCGTATCTTCAAAGACCTGGGCTTCGCGTTTCGGCTGACCTTCTTGAACAAATGCGACGAGCTTGAGCGCGAAACGGTAGCGGAATTCTATCAGCGATGCTTCGATGAAGAGCTCCCTGAAAGCGCCGCAAGCGTAAGCCTGGGCTGATCCTGCCTAAACCTACATGACACGCCAATGGCACGACACTTTGACGGGTCCAACGCCATGCAAAGGGCAACACTGCTGCGGCACCCGGGCCCTTGCCCTTCGCGCCCCGACACGCCACAACGCGGCCTATGAGCAAGCCCTCCGACAACCCCGCTGAACCGTTCAAAAAGGCCCTGGCCGAGGCCACCAAGGCCATGGCCAACGAGCCCGAGCTGTCGGTGGCCTACACAGTCGACCCCCCGGGGCACACCAACGACACCATGCGCCTGCCCCAGGTGACGCGCCGCATGACCCGCGACGAGGTGCTTTTGGCGCGCGGCACCGCCGACGCCTACGCCATGAAGATGCGTTTCCACGACGAAGGCACCCATGCCCGCTACGCCCCCCAAGGCGAGATGGCCCGCGCCATATTCGAGGCCATGGAAACCGCCCGGTGCGAGGCGATGGGCGCGCGCGCTATGCCCGGAACCGCGGGCAATATCGACGCCAAGATCGCCAAT
>JBCCMR010000341.1:0-2919 GCA_039026255.1 Pseudomonadota bacterium | reverse complement strand
GAGAGCGAACCCGGCACGGCCGTGATCCTCGACAACCTTGCAACGCATCGCAACAAAGAGGCGCAAGCAGCTATGCGCGCCCAGGGCTGCAGGTTCCTCTCTCTGCCGCCCTCCAGCCCGGACCTCAACCCCATTGAAATGGCGTTCTCAAAACTGAAAGCCCATCTCCGACGCATCGGCGCACGGTCTTTCACCGACATGTTCAAGGCTTTGACCGAAATCCGTGACCTCTATACGCCAGCGGAATGCTGGACCTACTTCACGACCGCCGGGTATGTCTCAAATTAAAAGCCGCACGCTTTTGGTGCAACTTATGCTTTGCAGCGATCCCCTGCACGGCAGGGAAGCTTAGTTGCGCCTCCAAAGCCACCTTGGCCCTAAAATTGGTCTGTTCAATTCAGGCGCTTCACCACTCTCGTATTCCTTCAAAGGTTTGGGATACGCATTAGATGACCGTCTAATTTTCTCAAATGACTTCAGGTTGGTGCCAGCATACCGGCGAGCGATCGGCAACCGACGAACCGCACAATCGTGCCCAGGCTCCGACACCGGTCCGCCCATCTTGCCACGCCGCCGAGCCCTACCCGTCAACGAAAATACTTTTGCTTACCCGCCTGCTGCAGCCACTTGACCGTCGTCCACCTGTGCCGCCAACTCCCAAATTAGCGCCAGGTCCAGATGCTCGGTCACATGGTCCGCCAGGGCATCCAGCGCGCTGTCCACCGCCGCCTCAAAGGCCAACTGGCCCGCTTCGGCCCCCAGGGCGCGCAGATAGGCAGTGCGGAAATCGTCCACAGTAAAAAGCCCGTGCAGGTAGCAGCCCTCAACCCGGCCATCGGCGCTCCGCGCGCCTACGGGGCGGCCCGCCACCTCGAGCCAAGGACGCGCGCAGTCGGGGCCGTCCGTGCGCCCGATATGGATCTCGTAACCCTTGATCGCGGCGCCACTTTCCGGGTGGGTACCCGCCACCTCGGTCAGACGCTTAACTGGGGTCATTTCCGTTTCCACTTGCAAAAGCCCGAGACCCTCTATCTCCCCCGGGGGACCTTCGATGCCAGCGGGGTCGCGAATGACCGTACCCAGCATTTGATAGCCCCCGCAAATGCCCAACACGCGCCCACCCCGGGCCACATGGGCGATAATATCGCGGTCCCACCCCTGGGCCCGCAAATAGGCCAGATCGCCCGCAGTGCTTTTTGATCCCGGGATCAGCACAAGGCCCGCGTCCACCGGCAACCGCCGTCCTGGGCCGACTATATCGATGCTCACCCCAGGCTCCATGGCCAGCGGGTCAAGATCGTCGAAGTTGGCGATCCGGCTCAGCTTAGGGACCGCAACCTTAAAGCCACCGCGCCCGGTGGAGCGGATATCAGCGGCGTCCTCAGCCGGCAGCCGGGTCGCCCCGTCAAACCAGGGCACCACGCCCAGTGCATGCCAGCCCGTGGCCTCCACAGCGACCTGCAAACCTTCATCAAAGAGGCTCACATCCCCGCGGAACTTGTTGATCGCAAACGCCTTAATTAGGTCGCGGTCAGACGGGTCAAGGATCACATGGGTGCCCACAAGCTGCGCCAGCACGCCGCCACGGTCAATATCGCCCACCAGCACCACTGGCACTCCCGCCGCCTGGGCAACTCCCATATTGGCGATGTCGCCCGCGCGTAGGTTGACCTCGGCCGGGGAGCCTGCGCCTTCCACTACCACCAGATCGGCCTCACCGGCGAGGCGGTAAAAGCTCTCGAGCACGCGGGGCATCAGCGTCGATTTCAAAGCCCAGTATTCGCGCGCTTTGACCGTGGTTAGCCGCTGGCCTTGGACCACAACCTGGCTACCTACGTCGGTTTCTGGCTTCAGAAGAACTGGGTTCATGTCGACCAGCGGCTGCGCCCCGCAGGCCCGCGCCTGAAGCGCCTGGGCCCGCCCAATCTCGCCCCCGTCAGCGGTCACGGCGGCATTGTTGGACATGTTTTGCGGCTTGAACGGACGCACCGTGAGCCCCTTGCGCGCAAACGCCCGGCACAGACCCGCCACCAAGAGCGACTTGCCTACGTTCGACCCCGCTCCCTGAATCATTATGGACCGCGCCATGGTCCCCCCTATACTCAGCCCAAGCCAACCGGAGCCCGGCCCGCCATGATGACCCAAACCCACGTCCTAGTGGCCGCCGCCGCATTTGCCAAGCCAGAGCGGCCCGGCCTGACCTGGGCGGCCATTCTTGGCGGGCTTGCCCCGGACGCTTCGCTGTATTTTCTATCAATTTGGCACGCTTATGTCTTGGGTGTGTCCTGGCAGGTCATTTTCGACGAGCTTTATTTTTCGTCGTCCTGGCAGTTGGTCTTTGCCGTCGACAACAGCGTGTTTCTCTGGGGCGCTGTGCTGGGCGCGGGGCTTTTGGCCCGCCGCAACTGGATCGTGGCCTTCGGGGGGGCCGCACTTTTGCACGTGGCGCTCGACTTTCCGCTCCACCACGACGACGGTCGCCCGCATTTTTGGCCGATAAGCGACTGGGTCTTCGAGAGCCCCGTTAGCTATTGGGATACCAGGCATTACGGCGGCATCGTGCGTGTGCTCGAAGGCGCGCTGGCGCTGGCGCTATGCGCACTGCTCTGGCGCCGCTTCCCCGGCGCTTGGGCGCGAGTGGCGATCACCTTGGGCGCCGCTGCCATTGCCGCCCCGCCGCTGATTTTTTTGGTCTTCATGGGCCTGGGCCCCGCCTGACGCGCGCAACCGCTGGACACCCGCCCCGCACGCAGCTATCTACCGAGTGCTGGGGAGCACCACCCTCAGCACAAAGGCGAGTTGGCGGAGTGGTGACGCAGCGGATTGCAAATCCGTGTACACCGGTTCGATTCCGGTACTCGCCTCCATTTAATTTCAATGGCTTAGATCGGATGTCCCGCTACGCGGGTAGTCCATTTT
>JBCCMR010000340.1:0-2949 GCA_039026255.1 Pseudomonadota bacterium | reverse complement strand
GGCCAGCCTACGGCATCGTCAAGACCATCGACGACCTGGAAGAGGCCGTCACCCCGGTGGAAATGGGCGAAAACGACTCAAGCATTAAAGCCCCGAAAGCTGCCGATCTGGCGGACAGCACCGCCGGTCGGCTGGGCGGCAAAAAGCCTGTTTTCACGGTCCCGGGCACGTTCGACTTTGCTTCCGATGAACGGTCCTATCTGGCCATCGATGCGGACCCGGTGATCGACACGACGCCGCTGACGGTCACGTTCAACTTCATGACCGAGCACCTAAACCACAGTCAGGCGCTTTTCTCGCGCGATGCATCGGGCGAAAAGAACGGCGACACCACGGTTTGGATAGAAGACGATGGCGATCTCTTGGTGCGGCTGCAAACCAATGAAACAAGCCAATACATGCGCGCCGAAGGGGTGGTAGAGGCCGGTCGCGAATACGACTTTGCCCTGGTAATGGGCCGTTCAGGGGCAGAGATGTACCTCGATGGGGTCAAGGTGGCCTACGACACCGACATCATGACTGGCTGGTCCACCAATGACGAAGCACTGGTGATCGGTGGCACGGGCTGGTCTTCGGATCGGGGCGCCACCAACAAGGTACACAACCGCCTGGACGGCACGATCGGTGACTTTGCCGTCACCAAAGGCCGCGCTGATGCCGACGATATCGCGGCAAAATCCAACCGCGACGGGTTCCAGGACGCCGGCGGCCGGGTGCAGGATCTCTACGCCGACGGCGGCAGTGTCACGGTCGACCCCGACGTGCGGTTCCTGGTCTTCACAAACGCAACCGTGGCCGTGGGCCAGATCGAAGGCGGCACCGGCCAAGGCGACCACATCCACGGCGGCGACATGGCCGAGATCATCTGCGGTAAGGGCGGCGACGACCGCATCTGGGGCAACGACCACGACGACTTCCTCTTTGGGTTCACCGGCGATGACGACCTCTATGGGGGCGAAGGCGCCGACATGCTCTTCGGGGAAAGCGGCAACGACTATCTCGACGGCGGGCGCGACGCAGACCGGCTCTTTGGCGGCAACGGCAACGACGAGCTTAAGGGCGGCGACGGCAACGACATGCTGCGCGGCGGCTGGGGCGACGACACGCTTTACGGCCAAAACTGGGGCGACGGCGGCACGGCCCGCAGCGACAAGGCGATCTACGATGGGAACCTGGCCGACTACAGCTTCTCGACGTCGACGTTCTACCACAACGGTCGCGGCGAAGAGGTCACCCGCCTAATCATCCAGGACCACGCCAGCGGCGGCGCCGACGGTTTCTACGAAGGCCGCGATACGCTCATGGACATCGACTTTGTGGTGTTCGCCGACCAAACGGTCGCCTTCGAAGACCTGATCTGACCCAAGCGGATCGGGACGCGAAGGCCCGGGGTGCGCCCTCCCCCCGGGCCTTGGCATGTCTGGACATCAGGCGTATGCCCCAGGGGCAACCCAGCGCGAGGAGACCCCGATGAACCACCCCACCAACGAATTCTTGGCAGCCATTCGACGCGGCGAACCGCAGATTGGCATGTGGGTGAGCCTCTGTTCCCCTTACGCCGCCGAGGTAGCCGCGGGCGCCGGGTTCGATTGGCTGGTGGTTGATACCGAACACGCGCCCAACGACCTGCAGGGCGTGCTGACCACGCTCCAGGCCCTGGGCAACTGCCCAGGCACAGCGCTGGTACGCCCCGCTTGGAACGACACGGTGCTGGTGAAACGGCTTTTGGACATCGGCGCGCCGGGGCTTGTCTTTCCGATGATCCAGACCGTCGCCGAAGCGGAGGCCGCCGTGGCCGCCTGCCGCTACCCGCCCCGTGGGGTGCGCGGGGTGGCAGGCAACAGCCGCGCCAACAATTTTGGCCGGGTGAAAGACTATGTCGCCCGGGTGGAGAAGGAGACCGCGATCATCGCCCAGGTTGAAAGCCGCGCGGCCATGGACATCGCCCACGATATCGGCGCCGTGGACGGCATCGACGGGGTCTTTTTCGGACCTGCGGACATTGCTGCTGACATGGGCATGATCGGTCAGCCCATGGCGCCCGAGGTCTGGGACGCGATCCGTCCGGTGGCCAAGCGCCTGATGGACGCGGGTGTGCCAGTGGGGACGCTGGTTCTCGATCCCGTTTTTGCGCGCCAATTGATCGACGAAGGCTTTACTTTCGTGGCCTGCGCCATGGACAGTGCCATCCTAGCGCGGGGAGCCGATAGCATCGTAAAGCACATGCGCAACGGTTGAATGCGCAAGTTCCAGATACACAAAACCCGCGCACCGGAAGGCACGCGGGTTCATGTGTCGGGTCGTGTAACCCGGGGCAGGCGCAACTTAGATCAAGCTGCGCCCTTTAACGTCCCCGTTGCCGCGCAACAGGAAGAAGAGCCCACCGGCCAGCAGCATGCCTTGCAACTGCCAACCGCTGAACGGCCCAAAATAGATCATCCAGATAACCCCGGCCACAACGATCGAAATGGCCAAACCGCCGAGCCGCGTCAGAAAATCGGTCATCCAGTTGTTGCGGATAAAGCCGCCCAAAAGGATCGCAGCGCCGCCCGCAATCTCAGCAAACATCGCCAGGGCGAAAATGACCAATGGCAGGCCATAACCTTCTGCCTGCGCAGCCATGTCTGGCAGTTTCCAATAGCCCTGCTCGATAATGATTGCGGCGAGCGGGACGCGCAAAAACCAGTCAGCTGACCGAATGGTCGGAATGCGTTGCGCGTTCATTTCTGCGGTATCTAGGACCGTCATGGGGAGCTCCTTTTTTGTACTGGCGTGGGCTAGCGCGCAGGCTGGCAGCGTCTCGTCACTCGGTCACGTAGAATGTCTCCTTCATCCGATCAATCGACACCTTGACGCAGAGATAAACCGCCGCGCGCGTCAATTAGCCACTTGTCAGGAACTTCGCACAGCAGTCTGCCGGAGGAGATTTCCTGTGCGCTATAGTATACT
>JBCCMR010000339.1:0-2963 GCA_039026255.1 Pseudomonadota bacterium | reverse complement strand
GGCGCGATATGATCGAGCAGCCGCTGGTAGTGGGTGATTACTAGGAAAGCCCGGCCCGCGTCGCGCAAGGCGTTCACCCCGTCGGCCACAAGACGCATGGCGTCTACGTCAAGACCGCTGTCAGTTTCGTCAAGGATGCACATCTTCGGCTCAAGCATGGCCATCTGTAGGATTTCGTTACGCTTTTTCTCGCCACCGGAAAAGCCCACATTAACTGGACGCTTAAGCATATCGGCGTCGATCTTGAGCGATTTGGCCTTCGCGCGCACGACCTTAAGAAATTCGGCCGCGCTCAGTTCGTCTTCGTCGCGGGCTTTGCGTTGGGCATTCACAGCGGTGCGCAGGAAAGTCATGTTGCCCACGCCGGGGATCTCGACCGGGTACTGAAAGGCCAGGAAAAGCCCCGCCGCGGCGCGCTCTTCGGGCTCCAGTTCGAGGATATCTTCCCCTTCAAGGGCGGCCGTGCCGTCAGTCACCTCGTAGCCATCTTTACCCGCCAGCACGTAGGACAGCGTCGATTTGCCGGACCCGTTTGGGCCCATGATCGCGTGCACCTTTCCTGCTTCCACGGTCAGGTCTACGCCCTTCAGGATTTGCTTGTCTTCGTCTTCGAGACTGACGTGCAGATTGCGGATTTCGAGCATTCGAGCGTCCTTTTCAGTGCGGTTTTGTGGGCTCCGCGGCGGGGTACCGCCAAAAAGTTGGAGTTGAGCCGACTGACCTTGGTTTGCGATGTGATGTGATAGCCGCGGGCGTCCAGCCACGCGGAAAACTCGGCCTGAGTGTCGTGAAAGACCTCGACAAGGAGGATGGGTTTATGGGCGGCGATAGTGCCTTCGAGACCCCAAAGGACGGACATCTCCATGCCTTCGACGTCGATCTTGATCAGGTCCGGCGCCACTTCGGCGAAAAGCTCATCCCCCCGGGCGGTGGCGATTTCACCGCCGCCTTCGCGCAAGCGCGTAGCACCGAGGTTGCGGTCGTGGCGCGCCATCGAAAACCCTTCGGCGGCCGCGTTGTTCAGCCCCAGGCCAAGGCCCCGCACACCGGTGCGATCCATTAGACCATTGGCCAGGATATTGGCCATCAGCGGCGCCAGCGCCAGCGGGTTCGGCTCCACCGGCCAAACGCGGGCGGCGTCCATGCGGGTCAGAAACCACAGCAGGTGGTTGCCAATATTGGCGCCAACATCGATGATCTTCGCCCCAGGCCCGATCAGCCCGGCCAAGGCCGTAAGTTCCGCTTCCTCGTAGAACCGCCCCTGGCGCAGTTCCCGCTGGATCGGGTCGCGCCACATGTTCAGGTGCAGGTGCAGCGGCGGCGGCCCTGGAAAATGAAGCGTCTGCATGGGCGGGAACTTCACCGGCTGACCATCGGCCAGGGCAAAAAGCGCCGCCGACAGGTCAAAATAGTCGGGCCCGGTGGTTTCGGGTTTGGGCATCGTCATGGTCATGGCCCGTCACCCCGGAAAGCGCCGAGCACGTAGCGGATGGAGTTTGTCAAAAGCGCGTAGAGCACCGTGATCCAAAGTGCGCGGCTCAGTATCTGGCTCAGGGTGGCGTCCGGGCTCGGCAGGTCGAGCAAAAGCGACATCACCACGAAGGCCGCGAAAAAGAGCGCCGAAGATATGACCGTGCGCCTGGCTGAGAAATGGCTCTGCATCAGCGCACCCCGGTGTGACCCGCGGCTGCGGGTGAGGGTCCCCGGGCGGGGCCGGGCCGGAAAATGCGCGCTGAACGGGTCATGGCGGCCTAAATCACCACGGCGGTGCCAGAGACCGACACCATCAGCATGGAATCCCCCACGACCTCGTAGTCGAGGTCAACGCCTACGACGGCGTTGGCGCCCATCTCGCGGGCGCGTTCTTCCAGTTCGCGCATAGCCGTGTCGCGGGCGTCCTGGAGCTTTTCCTCATACATGCCCGACCGCCCGCCGACGATGTCTGTCACCGAGGCATAGAAGTCGCGCACGATGTTGGCGCCCATAATCGCCTCGCCCACGACGATGCCTTTGTAGGCGGTGATCGGGCGCCCTTCGACGGACTGGGTGGTGGTGATGATCATGGTGCCTCAGCGGGTTGAACCGGGACGGGGCAGACTCCATCACCGGGGCTATGATGACGTATTTGGCAGTTCCAGATAAGCGCGGGCGGCGGCGCGTTAGCCCACACTCCCTTCCAGCGAGATGGCGACCAGTTGCTGGGCCTCCATGGCGAACTCCATCGGCAACGCCTGCAGCACTTCCTTACAGAAGCCGTTGACCACAAGCGCCACCGCCTCTTCTTCGTCCATGCCGCGCTGGCGGCAATAGAAGAGCTGGTCGTCATCCACCTTGGATGTGGTTGCCTCGTGCTCCACCCGGGCAGAGTTGTTTTTGACCTCGATATAGGGGACGGTGTGGGCCCCACATTTATCGCCGATCAAAAGGCTGTCGCACTGGGTGTAGTTGCGCCCGTTTTTGGCCAGCGGGTGCATGCTGACAAGCCCCCGATAGGTGTTTTGGGCCCGCCCGGCGCTGATGCCTTTCGACACGATCCGGCTTTTGGTGTTCTTGCCCAGGTGCACCATCTTGGTGCCGGTGTCAGCCTGCTGCATGTTGTTGGCGATAGCGATCGAGTAGAACTCCCCCTGGCTGTCATCGCCGCTAAGGATGCAGGACGGGTATTTCCACGTCACCGCAGAGCCGGTCTCCACCTGGGTCCACATGACCTTGGACCGGTCCCCGCGGCAGTCAGCCCGTTTGGTGACAAAGTTGTAGATGCCGCCACGGCCCTCTTCATCGCCCGGGGACCAGTTCTGCACCGTCGAATATTTGATCTCGGCGTCGTCAAGCAGGACCAACTCTACCACCGCCGCGTGCAATTGGTTGGTGTCACGCATGGGCGCGGTGCAGCCTTCCAGGTAGCTCACATAGGCGCCCTTGTCGGCGATAATGAGCGTGCGTTCGAACTGCCCGGTGTTTTC
>JBCCMR010000338.1:0-2972 GCA_039026255.1 Pseudomonadota bacterium | reverse complement strand
GTGCAATAACACTTGTTAAATATCGGGCGCAAAGGTTTGCGAATATGGGGTATAAAGATACCTATATTACAAACGTCTGTTTTGCTTAATTTTATTGGCGGCTATGCCCGTTGACACAGGCTAAAGCGCCCAGTACACCGCCGCATCTGACACCCGCGGGGGTGCCCGGATCGGGCTACCTGCCGCACCTTGGGCGGACTCCCCAGGGGCCTGCAAACATTGACCTAGGGAATGACGCCATGAAAACCTTCTCGGCCACCCCCGGCGATATCGACAAGAAGTGGATCCTCATTGACGCCGAAGGTGTCGTGCTGGGCCGTCTCGCTTCGATTATCGCTATGCGCCTGCGCGGCAAACACAAACCGTCCTTCACGCCTTCCATGGACATGGGCGACAACGTGATCGTCATCAACGCCGAAAAGGTTCAGGTGACGGGCGAAAAGCTGCAAAAGCCCAACTATTGGCACACCGGTTACCCGGGTGGGATTAAGTCGCGCACCACGGGGCAGATCCTGGAAGGCGCCCACCCAGAGCGTGTGGTCCAGCAGGCCGTCAAGCGTATGCTGCCGGGCGGCCCGCTCAGCCGTCAGCAGATGACCAATCTGCGCGTCTACGCGGGCACCGAACACCCCCACGACGCCCAGCAGCCCGAAGTGCTGGACGTCAAATCTATGAACAAGAAAAATACGCGGAGCTGACCCCGATGGCTGACGAAATCAAATCGCTCGACGATCTTGCCAAAGCTGTCTCTGACGATGTGGCCGTGATGCAGCGTGATGCGGCGGAGCCTGCGCCCACCCGCGATCCGGTGCGCGACGCCCTTGGTCGGTCCTATGCCACCGGCAAACGTAAGGACGCGGTCGCCCGGGTCTGGATCAAGCCGGGCTCCGGCAAGGTTACCGTGAACGGCAAGGACATGAATACCTACTTTGCCCGCCCGGTGCTGCAGATGGTGCTGCGCCAGCCGTTTTCCGTGGCCGGTGTGGAAGGTGAATTCGACGTGATGGCCACGGTGGCCGGCGGCGGGCTTTCGGGCCAGGCGGGCGCGGTCAAGCACGGTATCTCGAAGGCGCTCCAGCTTTATGAGCCGTCGCTGCGCGCGCCGCTCAAGGCCGCGGGTTTTCTGACCCGCGACGCCCGCGTGGTCGAACGCAAAAAATACGGCAAGCGCAAGGCGCGTCGAAGCTTCCAGTTCTCCAAGCGCTGATCTTGGCCGCCACTCAACCCGAAAGGGCGTCCCGAGGGGCGCCCTTTTTCGTGACGGTGGGGCGGTTCCGACAGCGGCTCGGTAGACATGCCCGGGCAATGGGCTTACCGCCCCGGGCAGCACGAACAATGGGATGGGGCCATGGCGGTTGGCATTTTTGACAGTGGTCTTGGCGGGCTGACCGTCTTTTCCCATGTGGCCGACGCGCTGCCGGACCAGCCGCTTGTCTACTTGGGCGACAACGCCCACGCGCCCTATGGGGTGCGCGACGCCGACGATATCTATCGGCTGACCTGCGCGGGGGTGGCGCGGCTATTCGACGAAGGCTGCGGCCTGGTGATCCTGGCGTGCAACACTGCCAGCGCCGTGGCCTTGAAGCGGATGCAGGAAAACTGGGTGCCGCCGGACCGCCGGGTGCTCGGTGTCTTTGTGCCCATGATCGAGGCGCTGACTGAACGTAAATGGGGTGACCAGTCGCCGCCGCGCCAGGTTGGCGTGCGTCAGGTGGCGCTTTTTGCCACCCCAGCCACGGTGGCCAGCCGCGCGTTTCAGCGGGAACTGGCGTTTCGCGCCATCGGCGTTGACGTGGAGGCGCAACCCTGCGGCGGCCTGGTGGACGCGCTCGAAGACAACGACCGCGAACTGGCCGAGGCGCTGGCCCGCAGTTTTGTGGCCGCGCTTAAGCGGCGTATGCCCGCGCCCGAAGCCGCCGTCCTGGGTTGCACCCACTATCCGATACTCGAAGATATTTTCGCCGATGCCTTGGGCCCGGGGGTGCAGGTTCTGTCCCAAGGGCGGCTTGTGGCCGAGAGCCTGCGGGATTACCTGGCGCGCCATCCGGGGCTTGGCGACACAGGCGGCACCCGGCGGTGTTTGACCACGGGCGATGCCGGCGCTGTGGGGCTTGCTGCAACGCGGTTTCTAGGGCGCCCCATGGGTTTTGCGGCCGCTTAGGCGCGCGCCGCGCCCGTCGAAGGCGCCCATCCCTTCGCGGGTGATCCGCGCGCCTGGAGTGGCGTAGGCAGCCCGAGGGGGTTGAGCGCGCCGTCGCCTTGGCCTAGTGCAGCGCCAAACACGCAGACAAAGGACCGCACCGCCATGACCACGCAAAAGTCCGTCGCCATCCTGGGGGCCTCTGGCTACACCGGCGCCGAACTTGTGCGCTTGCTGGCCACGCACCCGGACCTGCGCATTACCGCCATGGCCGCCGACCGTAAGGCAGGTATGGACTACGGGGACGTCTTCCCGCACCTGCGCCACCTAGACTTGCCTGCGCTTTGCCGGATCGAGGAAATCGACTTCTCCGCCGTGGACTTGGCCTTTTGCGGGCTGCCCCACGCCACAAGCCAAGAGGTCATCGCCACGCTGCCGCGCGATCTGCCGATTGTCGACCTCAGCGCCGATTTTCGGCTACGGGACCCCGAGGTCTACGCCAAATGGTACGGACGCGCCCACACCGCGCTCGACCTGCAGGCGGAGGCGGTCTACGGCCTGACCGAATACTACCGCGATGAAATACGCGGGGCGCGGCTGGTGGCGGGGACGGGCTGCAACGCCATGACCGGGCTTCTACCCGTTCTGCCGCTTTTGGCCGACGGGATCATCGATGCCGACGACATCATGATTGACCTGGCCACCGGCGTGTCAGGCGCCGGGCGCGCCCCGAAGGAGGGGATGCTCCACGCCGAAGTCTCCGAAGGTTACCGCGCCTATAACGTGGCTGCCCACCGGCACCTGGCCGAGTTTGACCAAGAGATGTCGCGCG
>JBCCMR010000337.1:0-2974 GCA_039026255.1 Pseudomonadota bacterium | reverse complement strand
GTCGGCGCAATCAGCAGCGTCGCCGGGTCCTCTGCGCGACGCAACAACTCGCCCTGGTGGGGGTGAAGCGCCCAGCCCCGGCCTGCGAACCAGGTCTCAAAAGTGTCCGGCAATTGCGTCATGGCGGGCCAGATAGTCCGTCTGCTTACCGCTGTCCACGAACCTTTCCGCGCGCTTTGACCCCTAGGGTTTCGAGAAGACGGTTGCAGCGCCGATGGGGCCATGGGCTACCACGAGGCCGCGGGTGCTCAGGTCGATCAGATGGGCTAATACGTTGCGCGCGGCGGCTGGCAAAAGCCGCGGGTCCACATCGGTGTAGATCACTTGGGCAAGCGCCGCCGCGTTGCCCGGGGCTGCGTCCAATGTGGCGAGGATCTGCGTCTCTCGCTCGCGGCGATGGGCGATCTGGTGGGCTACCATTGCAGCAGGAGCGTCCACCCGGCCGCCGTGGCCCGGAAAATACACCCGGTCGTTGCGCGCGGCCATTAGATCGAGCGACGCCATAAACTGCGTCAGATCCCCGTCAGGCGGCGACACCACCGTGGTGGCCCAGCCCATCACATGGTCGCCTGAAAATACCGCGCCCCGGTCGGACAAGGCAAAACACATATGGTTGGCCAGATGCCCAGGCGTATGAAGCGCGGTCAGCGGCCCCAGATCGGTGTCGATCAGCGCTTCATGTTTCAGGGCTTCGTCAGGTTCAAAGGACGCATCTATCCCCTCCGCCCCACCCAAATCGGCGCCTTGCGACAACCGTTCCATGACATCCGAACGCCCGGCATGGGCGGGCCCAAACGCTGCCACCGGCGCGCCCGTGCGCGCGGCCAGCCTGGCTGCAAGAGGCGAGTGGTCCACATGGCTATGGGTGACGAGGATGCGCCGCACTGGCCGCCCGGCGATGGCCGCCAAAAGCGCCCCTTCGTGGGCCGTAAGCGCGGGCCCCGGGTCGATCACGACAACATCGGCCGCACCCACCACATAGCTGTTGGTGCCAGTAAACGTCATGGGACCGGGGTTTGGTGCCACAACCCTTAGGATGCCGGGTTCGACTTCGTCGGCGCGGCCGGGCTCTGCGCGGAAACTGCGGTCGAAAGGGTCACTCATACCAGGTCTTGCCTCCCAGCAGGGCCGGCGCGCCTTGCGCGGCCCCGGGGCAGAAGCTACCCCATAGGTCACTATGTTCAACCGCTTCATCAAACCCTGGCTGCCGCGGTCGCTTTTTGGGCGCGCGCTGATGATCCTGATCGTGCCGATTGTGTTGATCCAGGTGGTTGTCGGCGTCGTCTTTGTTGAGCGGCTCTTTCAGGATGTCACTCGCCAGATGACCCGTGCTGCAGCCATCGACATCGCCTATGTGCTGCGCGGCTTAGAAGGGGGCGAAGATATGGCCGCCCGGGCTCGCGCGCTAAAAATTGGCCTAGCCCGTCGCGAACCGGGCCGCCCCACACCCACGGATCGCCACCGGGATATCATTGATTTCTCAGGCACTTATATTATCGAAACCCTGCGAGATCTGCTGCCCGGCACGGTGGCTGTGGACCTTGGCGCCGGGCGCAACACGGTTGTGCTGACGCTGCAAACTGGCGCGGGTTTGATGGATTTCACTTTTTCCCGGCGCCGGGTTGCTGCGGCCAACCCGCACCAGCTTTTGGTCTACATGGTGGCGACGTCGGCGCTGATGGCGCTTGTGGCGGTGCTTTTTATGCGCAACCAGGTGTTGCCGATCCGCCGCCTGGCCCGCGCGGCCGAAGCCTTCGGCAAGGGCCAAACCTTGCCCGTAACCCTGCGCGGCGCCGCCGAAGTCCGCGCGGCCACGCAAGCCTTCAGCTCCATGCGCGCCCGGATCGAACGCCATATTGAACAGCGCACGCTCATGCTCTCGGGCGTAAGCCATGACCTGCGCACTCCGCTGACCCGCTTGCGGCTCTCGCTGTCGCTCGCCGACCCAGGCGAAGAAACTGCGTTCATGGCCCGAGACCTCGATGAGATGGAGGCCATTCTGGACGAATTCCTGGCCTTTGCCCGGGGCGACAGCGGGGAGGAACCGGTCTTGGTCCCCGCTGGGTCCTTTGCCGAAGGCCTGGTAAATGATGCGCGCCGCCAGGGCCAAAAGGTAGAGTTGTCTTTCCAGGGTGACCCGGGAGTTGCGCCGACGCTGACGTTGCGCAGAACGGTCGTGGCGCGCGCCCTTTCAAACCTTTTGTCAAACGCCCGTCGTTACAGCCAAAATACCCGGATGTCGGTTTACCTTGGAACGGGATTTGTCGAGTTTGTGGTCGAAGACGACGGCCCCGGGATCGACCCCGGCGCGCGGGAAACCGCACTTAAACCCTTTGTGCGGCTCGACACGGCCCGCAATCAGGACGCGGGCTCCGGCGCGGGCCTTGGCCTTGCCATCGCTGCGGACGCCGCCCGCAGCCACGGGGGAGATCTGACCCTCGGCCATTCCACAGACTTGGGCGGTCTTCGCGCGGTGATGCGTCTGCCCCGCTGACTCCGGCAAGTTACGCGATGGCAGGACCTTCTTTTTTGTCCAAATACTCAAAATCCGCTGTTGCACCGGTGCCGTCTTCGATGCCTTGGCGCTAGGAAATCGGTTTCCCCTTCCCGTGCGGCGGGCTATCTCGCAGGTATGCGTGTCCTTCTTTCTCTGCTTGCTCTTGCCAGCCCCGCTGCGGCTGAAACAATTGTGTCTCCGGAGGCGTTCCAGCGCATGTCCGAGGGTCGCACGATGACGTTTTCGCGCGGGGGTGAGTTTTACGGCGCAGAGCAATTCTACACCCGCCGCCGGTCGCTTTGGCAGTATGCGGACGGCACCTGCACCGATGGTGAGTGGTACGCAGAAGGCGACTATATCTGCTTCGTCTATGAAGAAAGCCCCGTTCCTCAGTGCTGGCATTTTATCGAAAAGCCGGGCGGGTTTGCGGCCCGGGCGCGGGGCGCGGAAGAGGCGTTTGATATCCTCTTGGACCGG
>JBCCMR010000336.1:0-2995 GCA_039026255.1 Pseudomonadota bacterium | reverse complement strand
CTTGCAGCTCGGATAGGCGGATGCCCCAGATCAGCGCCAATAGGGGCACCGCTGCGCAGATGAAGAAAAACCCAAGCGACACCTGAAAGAGCGCCCCAAAACGCTGGGTTTCGTCCTCGGCGCCGGCGGCGACCACGGTGGGACCGATGAAACCAGTCATCATGCCAATCAGCCTGAAAAGGATGTAAAACCCCGCGATCAGCAAGAGGCTAAGCGCGGTGGAAAACACAATTGTGGTGCCCGCTTGGGTGTAGCCCACTGCGCTGGCCACCGGACCAACAAACCCAGCCATGGCGCAAAACGTCCCCATTAGCACCGCCACTCGGGACAAAAACGGGTTCGATACCTCACTTCTGGCGGCCAGTGCGGCCTTGGCCCGCAGGAGACGCCCGATCCGGAAAAGCGCCACGCCGCCCAAAACCACCAAAGGGAAAATTAAGGTCGTTGTAGCATCCAAAATCGGCGCGGCTTCGGTCACCCCCTCGCCCATGGCCAAAAGCACACGCAGCAGCGCAAACATCAGACCTAGCAAAAGAAACGCGTTCCGCAAGCGGCGGCGTTCCCCATCTTCGACCTCGATCAACGCCGGAAATTTGTCAGTCGGCACAAACAAGAGCCGCGCCACCCAAGTCGCAAAGAAAAGCGCGAAACCGGCCACCCCGATAGCGTTCAGAAGGAAAACACCCCGGAGCGAAACCAAGTCCATTAGATGGATCGCTTGCACCAAAAGGTAGAGCCCAAGCGCAGGTAGCGCGATCTGGCCCAGGGCGCCCAGGAACCCGTAAAGCGCCGCAAGCCGCGCTTTTGCACCCTGGCTAAGCGCCGCCTGCGCCACCCGCGACCACCTTCGCGCCCGAAATAGCAAAAGCAGGGCAGCGCCCACCATAATCGCCGCGACCGGGGCGTTTGAAAGCCGCGTGGTCGACAGCGTGGTGGAGCGCCAATTGGCGAGCACTTCCGCCCGTATCGCGTTCGCGTACTCCAAAAGCGCCCCGCCCGCCTGCCACCAGCGCGCCGGATTAAGCGGCGTCGGGTCCAAGGTCAAAAGCGCATTTGTCTGGCGATCGCGCAGGGTTGCGTCGATCTGTTTGACCAAATTATCCGCGCGCGTGAATATATCTTCGGCGGCAAGAACCGGCGACCTGGCCGTCGCCAGTTGTTCTGTCAGCTGACTGCGCAGCGTGGCCACGTCCTCGGCCTCGGTCTCGCCATCACCGGGGGCCGGACCCAGGGCCGCCAGCCGGTCACTAATGGGGCGTGAAAGGGTGCGGGCCGCGTCGCGGCGGGTAGCCGCCGCGGTACGTGCGGCGGTCAGCTGCTGGCGCAATGCTTCAAAAGCCGGCGTGGACGCTTCGCCCCGGGCGATGACTTCTTGGGCCCGGGTTTCAAGGCGGGCAAAAGCGTCCTGATCAAAAGGCGCCGCCACCCCCGATGCGCCTGTTGCCGCTGCTCCATCGGTTTGAGCCAGCGCCAAATATGGCGCCAAAAACAAACAAAAAGCAATCGATATCAGTCGCATGCGGAGCGACTCTCATTCAAAAACGCTGGGAATTTCGCGTGAAGAACTACCCAGCCAATCTGGCACATAGAGGCCCTTTTCTCGCAAAAAATCCGGGTTGAAGAGCCTGGACTGGTAGCGCGTTCCATAGTCACAAAGGATCGTCACGATGGTGTGGCCGGGGCCCATGTCTTTGGCCATGCGCATGGCGCCAGCCACGTTGATGCCCGTAGAAAGCCCCATGCAAAGCCCTTCTTCCCGCAAAAGGTCAAAAACGATCGGCATGCCTTCGGTATCGGGGATGTTGTAGGCGAAATCAGGCGTCAGACCGTCAAGATTGGCTGTGATGCGGCCCTGGCCAATGCCCTCGGACACCGATGAGCCTTCGGCACGCAACTCGCCTTCGGTGTAGTAGCGGAAAAGCGCAGCGCCATCGGGGTCGGCAAGGCCAATCTTAACCGTGCTTTTTTTCGCTTTGAGCCCAAGCGATACACCCGCAAGCGTGCCGCCAGACCCGCAGGCGCAGATAAAGCCGTCGACCCGACCCCCGGTCTGGTCCCAGATCTCGGGTGCAGTGCTGTCGATATGGGCCTGGCGATTGGCGGTGTTGTCGAATTGATTGGCCCAGATGGCACCGTTTGGTTCGGTCTTGTCGAGCGTTTGGGCCAGCCGTTCCGAGTAACGGACGAAATTGTTGGGGTCGCGGTAGGGTTTAGCGGGCACCTGCACAAGCTCCGCGCCTGCGAGGGTCAGCATATCTTTTTTCTCTTGGCTTTGGGTCTCGGGGATCACGATGACCGTTTTATATCCAAGGGCAGCGCCCACGACCGAAAGCCCGATGCCGGTGTTGCCTGCTGTGCCTTCCACAATCGTGCCCCCAGGGCGCAAAGAACCGTCCGCTTCCGCGGCGCGAATGATGGAAAGTGCGGCCCGGTCTTTGACCGACTGGCCCGGGTTCATGAATTCGGCTTTGCCAAGAATTTCGCACCCCGTTAGGGCGGAAGCCTTTCGCAGGCGGATCAGCGGGGTGTGTCCCACGGCGGCGGGCAGATCGGCGTATAGGGTCATGGCGGCACTCCTTCGTCGTCGCGGGGATACGCCCCCGTTAGCGCGGTTGCAAGGCGGCGACGCGGTGCTGTGCGCAACGACGTTGACAGTGTTTTGACCCCGGGGGACATCGCTTAGGCCGACCGCGACAAAGGGATGCGCACCTAGCCCCCGGACCGCAACGCAACGCGGTGCTGAGCCACCCACATCAGCGACAAAATGAGCGGACCGTTGTCTGCCTCTCCCGACGCGATGAGGGCAAAAGCCTCGTCAAAGGGAAGGATATGGGTCCTGATATCTTCGGCCTCAGAGGCCAACCCATGGGTGCCTTCCGCATGGGCGCTTAGGTCGCAGAGGCCAACATAGTTGTAGAGATATTCGCTTAACGCGCCCGGCGACGGATAGTAATTGGCCACCGGCAGCAGGTCCGAAAGCGTCAAGCCCGCTTCT
>JBCCMR010000335.1:0-3001 GCA_039026255.1 Pseudomonadota bacterium | reverse complement strand
GGCGTATGGCCGTCGATGGCACCAGCGCGGATGCGGTGACGGATGGTTCACGCGCTCGGGTCAGCCAAGCCAGGGACGTCTGACGGGGCAATTCAGCGGGCACGGCGTTTTCGGTGGCAATTGCATCAACCGTGACACGGAGCGCTTCGTTCGCTCAAAATATAGTTCTTTGTGAGGCGTTAGCCGTTTAGACTGTAAGACTGACTGAGCCCTTTACCGGTCACCCGCCACCGCGCCTGCAATTTAAGCGCTTTGCTCCACCGGCAGGCTGCGGGGCTCAGCCAGAAAGTGCCCGGCAAAAGCCGAGGGCGGCAGGGCAAGGTCGGGATCAAACTCCATCACCTTGCCCGCTGCCCGATGTGTCGCGGGCAAGACCCCGCGGATCGGGACCCACAGCGATGCCCGCCGCGATCATGCGTAAGCTCGCCGATAGCGATGCTGATGAAAAGAGGTGGAATTTTGGCCGCAAACGGCTTGCCAGCGTGTTTGTCAATTCCCGGTCGGGGCGTGTCTGGCTAGAATGAGGGATGACCGGGATATGGGCCAGGTCGACCGCGCCCATATAAGCGGCTTTGTACCAGTGGAGCGGAAACGGCGGAAATGGCACGTTTTGCACCGAATATACTGACACCGGGGCTGTCAGAAACGCGAGATCCAAGCGTCGCTCCGAGATCGCCGCCCGACGGTTGAGCTAAATATCCACCACCAGATCCACGTTTTCCCGCGGGCACTTGACGCTGAAGGGCTGGATAAATCCGGGCAACCACGACCGGGCTACGGCTTCAGACGCTCCTACCCGAAAAAGCTCTCTTCGGTCTCGGCCGGGTTGGCCACGCGATGGGTGATTTCTTCCTCAACGAAAAGCATCTGTTCCGTATAGCCGGGCAACTGTTGTCCCATCTTGGTGCACTGAAACGCCCCGCTGCTCCGGTTGAAAAGCTTCGTGCCAAGTTCGTCTTCGTGGTTAGCAATGCGCGTAGAAACCGCCGGTTGCGACAGGAACAGCCGCTGTGACGCTTTTCGGAAGCCGCCCAGGCGCGCGACCCAAAGGAATGTGCGCAGTTGTTCAATTGTCATCAGCGGGGTGCCCGGTGTGATCGCCTGGCCTTATAGCCATGACCTGAGCCGAATAATCCGAACAGTCGGACTGCCTAGGGGCCCGCGTCCAGGGCAGCCATCCAGGCGGCGGGGTCGTCGTCCAGGGGCGGGCGGTATTCGGCGCCCAGGGGCACGGCCCAGCCGAGTTCTGCAATCCTTGCGAAGACCGCACCGTAGTCCAGTTCGCCTCGGTCTGGCGGCCCCCTGTCCGGCACCGACGCGAACTGGATATGCCCGATGATCGGCAAAAGCGCGGCAAGCCGGGTCATCACGTCGCCCTCTGTTCGGCCCACGTGGTAGCAGTCAAACATTAGCTTCAGGTTCATGTGGCCGAGGTCACCGATGATCTCGGCCGCTTGATCGGTGGTTTGCAGAAAGTACCCCGGCGCGTCGTGGCGGTTGAGCGGTTCGATCAGGATCATCCGGTCCGTGCGGTCGCAGGCGTAGGCCAGCGCGTCCCTAAATGCCGAGTGGGCGGCGGGCCCGCGGGCAAATCCGGCCATAACGTGAACGGCGCGGGCGTCGACTGCCTGGGCGTAGGCCAGCGCCTCGTCGATGGCGGCGCGCGCCTCAGTTTCGGCGCCGGGCAAAGCGGAGAGCCCGTTTTGCCCTGTTGCCCCCCGCCGGGTGTTAAGTCCAAGCATGGGCAGACCGGTCTCTGCCAGGACGGTGGCCACCTCCTTGGCGGAGGTGTCGTAGGGCCAATGACACTCCACCGCATGAAAGCCCGCCGCTTTGGCGGCTCGGATGGCATCTGTCAGGCAACGGTCGGTCCACAGAAAGCCCAGGTTGGCGGAAAATGCGGTCAACTCTCCCACTCCACATTAAATTTGGTCACCACCGCCGCGACCTGATCGGCGCTCAGGCCTTGCGCGGGCAGTCCGCGCAGCAAGAGCGCCAGACGGGCGGTCGCTTCGAGCTCTTCGATCGCGTTGCAGGCGGCGGCCACGGTCTTGCCAGCCACTACAGGCCCGTGGTTAGCCAGCATCACCGCCGACCGCCTCCCTTCCAGGTCGCGCACCGCGGCCCCCATTGCCGGGTCCCCGGGGAGAAAGAAGGGCAAGAGTTTCACGCGACCAAGGAGCATCACCGCATAAGGGGTCAGCGGCGGCAAGAAGTTGTCGGGGTCTGCGTCCGGTAATGTCGAAAGCGCCACCGAATGGGACGAATGCAGGTGCACGACCGCGCCCGCACTGGCGCGCGTGTCATAAAACGCGGTGTGGAGCGGCATTTCTTTCGTGGGTGGGTCGCCTGCCACATGGCGCCCGGCGGCGTCGAAGCGGCTCAGTCGGGCAGGGTCCAGCCTTCCGAAGCTTGTGCCCGTGGGCGAAACCAAAAGCCCGCCATCATCCGTGCGTGCCGAAATGTTGCCGGTCGACCCGTGCGTCATCCCCCGGTCAAAAAGCGAGGCGGCAAGCATGCACATTTCGTCGCGCAGGCGGGTTTCAAAGGCGGTCATGACCCTAGCACCCGCGCGGCCTTTTCAAAAAAGTCAGGTGCGCCGAAATTGCCAGATTTCAGCGCCAGGACCAGGTCGCCGTGGGCACGTAGCGCGGGGACGCCGGGGTCGATCTCGGGTCCGATGGTCAGCGCACCGAGCGAAAGCCCTTCAACCACCGCACCGGACGTTTCGCCGCCCGCAGTGATGATGCGGGTGAAACCTGCGCCTTGGGCCCCGCGCGCTAGGGCCGCAAAGAAACTCTCTACCGCTGCGGCGGCCCGGTCGCGTCCGTAGCGGGTCTGCACCGCGGCCAAGGCGCCGGGGTCGGCGGAGGTGGCGATCAAGGGCAACTCACCGGCATCCTGCGCCCAGCCCAAGAGGTCTGGCGCGATATGCGACTTCAACATGCCCGCTGGAGATTGCTAAATTCCAAGCGCACCGTCACCCAGATTGCGTTTGAAT
>JBCCMR010000334.1:0-3005 GCA_039026255.1 Pseudomonadota bacterium | reverse complement strand
CCCACCGGCAATTCAAACGTGCCGATGACGTTTTCGATCATCCCATCGGCCACCGGCTCCGGCAGGCCCGCGCCAAACCCCAGGGGTGCCCCGGCGCCCAGGCTTTTGTGGCGCTCTGACGGGGTCATATGGCGGAATTTCGGCATTGTTTCCTCCGGGCTGTGTGCCGCGTCATCCTGCGCGCTGGTGCCCCAAAAGGCAAAGATGATCCGTTACCGGATGCCCGGCCTGCCCCGGTGGACAGGTTACCTGTTTGACCTTACGTTCCCTGCCCAGAGGGAGACGAAAGCCAATCCCAAACCTCATCGCAAACAGGGAGTAAGCCGATGACCGATTTCACCCGACTTCTGACCGGGGCCGCTGCGGCCGCGGTGCTGGCGACCCAGACCTTGGCCGCCGATATCACGCTAACAATCAGCAGCTGGGCGCCGCCAAGTCACGCCATGAACAGCGAAATGTTCCCCAATCTGATCAGCATGATTGAGGAGGCGACCGACGGTCGCGTCACCGCCGAGATCAAATATGGCCTCGCCCCGCCGCCTGCCCAGATGGATATCGTTATGGACGGCGCCGCTGACATCACCTGGATTTTCAACGGCTATAACCCGGGCCGTTTTGTCGCCACCAAGTTGATTGAGCTTCCCGGCTACGACGGCAACGCCGAAGCGGCATCGGTCGCCTATTGGCGGGTCTATGACGCGATGCTCAAAGACCTTGACGAACATCGCGGCGTGAAAGTGATCGGGCTTATGACCCATGGCCCCGGTCAATTCCACAGCAGTTCGCCGATTGAAAGCTTGGCCGACATCGACGGCATGAAAGTGCGGATTGGCGGCGGCGTGGCTGGTGATATTGGGGCGGAACTCGGGATGGCGGGTATCCGGGTGCCGGCGCCCAAGGTCTACGAGACGCTCGACTCCGGCGCCGCTGATGCGGTGGCGATGCCCGCTGAAGGTCGAAAGTCTTTCCGCCTAAACGAGGTTGCGCCCCATTACTACGTGATGCCGGGCGGGCTCTACCGCGGCGCTTTTGCGGTCATCATGAACGAAGACACCTTTGCGGGTATGCCCGACGACCTGCGGGCTGCGCTTGAGGAGAAAGTCTTCGGCGAACCCTTGAGCCGGATGGCCGGCACCGCCTGGGATGGCGCGGACACCGCCGGTATGGAGACCACAAAAGGGACGGAAAACAACACCGTCACCGAGGCCAACGCCGCCGACCAAGAAAAGTTTGCGGGTATCGCCGCGAAGATCATCGAAAAGGTCAAAGGTGAGGTCAACGCCTTGGGCGTCGACGCCGAGGCCGCGGTGGCCATGATCCAGGAAGAGATGTCGAAGTAAGCCATGCACGCCCCGCCATGCGGCGGGAGCGCGCTTTGGTTGGGGTTGATCCCGCAAGCAAGAACTTAATGCGGGCCGCAGAGTGCGGCCCGCATCCCCCTAATCAGCCCGCCATAAGGACAGCGCCCATGGCAACGCTCGCCCGTTTTTTGGCAGTGCTGGGTTGGATACCGCTTGCGGTATCCTGCACGGCGCTTTTTGGCCTGATGATTATGACCTTTGCGGACGTGGTCCTGCGGTCGGCGCTTTCTGCCCCGATTGAGGCCGCGCCGGAGTTGACCCGCATTGCGGTGGCGGTTGTCGTGTTTGGAAGCCTGCCGGTTCTGTCGGCCCGGGGGGGGCACATCTCCGTTGATCTCCTAGACCCGCTTTTCGACCGTGCCGGGGTCACGCGGGTTTGGAACGGGTTTATGGCCATCGCCTGCGGCGTAATCCTCTGGTGGCCCGCAAACCGCGTCGTTGATCTGGCCGAACGGTCGCGGAGTTACGGTGACCTGACCGAATTTCTAGAGCTTCCGGTTCACCTGGTCAGCTGGGCCATTGCAATCCTGACATTTGCGACCATGGCCGCGCTGATCCTACGGGGGTTTGCGCTTCTCTTTGTTCCGGCACTTGTGGTGGACCCCGACCAATGACCGAAGCTCTGATCGGGTTTGCCGCTGTCCTGGTCTTGGTGCTTCTGCGGATGCCCATCGCCTTTGCGATGTCGCTCGTGGGGATGTTGGGCTTTATGTATATCCGCGGCTTCCGGGCTGCGATTTCCACAACAGCGCGGCTTATCATAGACGCGGCCCAAGACTATGGCCTGTCGGTGGTCCCGCTTTTCATTCTGATGGGGCTCTTTGTGAACAAGGGCGGCATCGCGCGCGAACTCTACCAGGTATCTTATGCATTTTTGGGTCACATGCGCGGGGGCCTTGCCATGGCCACGATCTTGGCCTGCGGGGGCTTTGCCGCGATTTCCGGGTCATCGCTGGCCACCGCGGCAACGATGTCGAAGGTGGCCATGCCTGAGATGCGCAAATACGGCTACGCGGACCGGCTTTCGACGGCGTCGATCGCCGCGGGCGGCACGTTGGGCATTCTCATCCCGCCGTCTGTGATCCTGGTGATTTACGGCATCCTGACCGAGACATCGATTCGCGATCTTTTTGCTGCGGGCATCATCCCCGGGGCCATCGGGGTGCTCTTTTACATCCTAGCGGTGCGCTTTGTCGTCGCGCGCAGCCCCGATGCGGGCCCCGCGGGCGAACGCACCCCCTGGCGCAAGCGGTTGCGGGCGCTGGGCGGGATTTGGTCCGTGCTGCTGCTCTTTTTTCTGGTGCTCGGCGGGCTCTATGGCGCGCTCGATTTCTGGCCGATCTACTTGGAGTTCTCCCCCACGGAGGCGGCGGGTATGGGGGCCACGGGCGCCTTTCTGATTGCGCTGGCGCGCGGCGGGCTTAGCTGGTCTGACACGGTCGAGGTCTTGCGGGAAACCGCGCTCACCACGGCGAGCCTTTTTGCTGTGCTGATCGGCGCTTGGATATTTTCCAACTTCGTGAACCTGGCGGGGCTGCCCGAAGCGCTGCGCGCGCTGGTGACGGCCTATGACGTGCCGCCTTGGGTGGTCATGGCCATGATCCTGGCAATCTATATCGTACTTGGCTGCGTCTTCGAGAGCCT
>JBCCMR010000333.1:0-3025 GCA_039026255.1 Pseudomonadota bacterium | reverse complement strand
GCGGGCACCATTGAGTTTCTCTTTGAAGACGGGGAGTTCTATTTTATCGAGATGAACACCCGGCTTCAGGTGGAACATCCGGTCACCGAAGCGATCTTTGGCGTTGACCTTGTGAAACAACAGATCCGCGTGGCCGCCGGCGAGGAAATGACCCTCCGCCAGGACGCGCTTTCTATCAAAGGCCACGCCATCGAAGTGCGCATCAACGCCGAAAAACTGCCAGCGTTTTCCCCGTGTCCCGGACGCGTGACGACATTTCATGCGCCGGGTGGTCTTGGGGTGCGGATGGACAGCGCGCTCTATGCGGGTTACTCGATCCCGCCGTACTACGACAGTTTAATCGCAAAGCTGATCGTGACCGGCACCGACCGGGCTGCGGCGTTGGCGCGATTGCGGCGTGCGCTTGGCGAGTTAATCGTCGACGGCATTGATACCACGGTGCCGCTGTTCCATGCGCTTTTGCAAGAACCCGACATCCACACCGGAACTTACGACATTCATTGGTTGGAACGCTGGCTAGAAGACGCCGCCGGCGGGCCCAACACCTAAGTCTAGGAAACCCCAATGAGGGACGACCCAGACCCGTCAATCACCCCGCACCTGCTAATGCAGGCCTATGCGAGCGGGGTGTTTCCCATGTCCGACAGCGCCACCAGCGAGGACATATACTGGATTGACCCCAGGCATCGGGGGATTGTGCCGCTTGACGGGTTCCACGTGTCCCGCACGCTGGCGAAGTCTTTGCGGCGCGGCGACTATGACGTGGCACTCGACACCGCGTTTAAGGCCGTTGTAGCCGCCTGCGCCCACCGGCCCGAAACCTGGATTAACGAGCAGATCTTCAAATTATACACGGACCTATTTGCCATGGGCCATGCCCATAGCCTAGAGATATGGCGCGACGGCCGCCTTATCGGGGGGGTCTACGGAGTGGCCATGGGCGCCGCATTTTTTGGTGAGAGCATGTTTCACCGAGAAAGCGATGCGTCTAAAATTGCACTGGCATACCTAGTACACCGGCTTCGGGCGGGCGGCTTTGTTCTCTTTGACACTCAGTTTCTGACAAAACACTTGGCCAGCCTAGGCGCCGTTGAAATAGAGCGCATAGTCTACCATGACCGTCTTGCCCGCGCCCTGCGTAAAACAGCACATTTTCGGCGGCCGGAAACCCCTGCGCCAGACCATCTAATCCGTGACCTGCGGTTGGCGGGGGCGCCACCGTCCCAGCGAGGATCCCGTTGATTAAATGGTGAGCGATCCTTAGACGGGAAGTTCGCATTTCGCAGGCGGTGGTAGGCCCGGAGGGACTTGAACCCCCAACCAAAGCGTTATGAGCGCTCTGCTCTAACCAATTGAGCTACGGGCCCGCCGAATGGCGGCCTAGCAGATTGAAGCGTTTGGTCAAGCGGGCGGCGGTTACCAGACCGCCGGTTTCCGAGCGCTTTACCCTGACGCGTCTTCTTAGACGCGTCGTTTAAGACGCGTAAGAATAAACCAAGCGCTTACCTCTTTCGATCGCGGACGGGAATGCCCCGCCTAACCCTGGGCCGCCTCCGCTTTAGATGATGTCGCAGAAACCATCGCCAATTGCCGTTCCCGCCAGATCACAAAAAGCCCAGCGCCCACAGTGATCAAGATCCCAACAGCCGCTAGACCGTTTGGTAAGTCGCGGAAAATCAGCCAACCGATGACCGTAGCCACGGGAATTTCCAGGTATTGCATCGGTGCCAGCGTGGCAGAGGGGGCAAAACGCAGCGACCAGGTCATAAAAAGATGCGCCACCGTCCCTAAAAGGCCGATTGCCGCCAAAATCCAACGCTCGACCCCAGTGGGCGTCGCCCAGGCTGCATCGGGGTGGGGCAAAAGGAAAAGCCCGGCCAGCACGACGCAAGCCATCACACCTGATTGCGCCTGAAGGTTGACCGCGTCCACCTCCTTGGCGATCTGGCGCGTCACCAGCATAAAGAGCGCGAAAACCACCGCCACCAAGAGCGGCAGCAGTGCGGGCGCGCCAACTTCAGCAAAACTCGGCTGGATCACCAAAAGCGTCCCCAAAAATCCAACGGCGCAGGCTGCAAGTCTTTGAGGCCCAACTTCCTCCCCCAGGGCAAAACGCCCCAGAAGCAGGACGACAAAGGGCATTACAAAGGCAATCGCCAGGGCGTCGGCCAATTCCAGGTACCGAAGGCTCACGAACATTGCGCCGATCCCGAGGATATGCAGGACCGTGCGCAAAACCGTCAGCCGATAAACACGCCCGCTTAGCCGTATTGGCTGGCGCGCCAGCAAAACGAGCGGCACCAAGAGCACCACCTGCGCGCCAAAACGAACAAAAAGTAGGGTTAGCAGCGGCACCGTGGCGCCCAAGAGCTTCGCTAGCCCGTCACCCAGCGGTGCCAGCACGCAGAAAACTACCATGAAGGTGATACCCAAAAGCGGCCTGTCCCCGGTCATCCCGTATAGGCGCACCGCAAATGGCCATTTGCAACCCTCGGCGCGCAGGCTAAAGCGTGTGCTATGAGCAACCACAACAACACGCTGACCTACGCCGATGCGGGCGTTGATATCGACGCAGGCAACGCCCTGGTTGAGCGGATAAAACCCGCCGCCCAGACCACGGCGCGTCCGGGGGTTATGGACGGGCTCGGCGGCTTTGGCGCCATGTTCGACCTCAGCGCAGCGGGCTTCACGGACCCGATCTTGGTGGCCGCAACCGACGGCGTGGGCACCAAGCTGCGCATCGCCATCGACACTGGCGAGGCGCGCACTGTGGGCATCGACCTTGTAGCCATGTGCGTCAACGATCTTCTTTGCCAGGGGGCAGAGCCGCTCTTTTTTCTGGACTACTTCGCCACCGGTAAACTTGACGTCGACGCAGCGGCCCAGGTGATCGAAGGCATCGCGGACGGCTGCCGCCAGGCTGGCTGTGCGCTCATCGGCGGTGAAACGGCTGAAATGCCTGGCATGTACGCCCCGGGCGATTTTGATCTGGCGGGCTTTGCCGTTGGCGCGATGGAGCGTGGCG
>JBCCMR010000332.1:0-3033 GCA_039026255.1 Pseudomonadota bacterium | reverse complement strand
TCTTTTGGGCGCTGTCGTAGCTTACAAAAAGCTCCGGAATGGGGGCGAGGTTGTTATCCATTAGGGTGGTCCTGTTCTTAAGTTGGGATAATCCCGGGTTGGTGCCGGTCAGTTCGGCGTGGAGCGCATCATATTCCGCGAGCTTTCGCGCCAGGAAATCGGTGGTGAGCCGGTTCTTTTCCGCCCCGCCCCGGGGGGTGAGCGCGTAGGCGAAACGCTGGCGCCGGTCAGCGCTTACGCGGTCTGTGACGCGCACGAAACCTTGGTCCTGGGCGCGTCGCAGAAGCGTGTTGAGCCGACCCAGCGACATGCCCAGCGCCGCCGCGGTTGTCCGCTGGGACGCTTCGGGCGCCTGGTCAAGCTGACGCAACAGCCGAAACAGCTGATCGTCATCTTCGGGCGTGGTTTTGCGGGCAGTGATCATCGACCGAATCAGATTGCGTTCACAGGTGAACATATCGGTCGGAATATGTGTTCATTCAAGAACAAACTTGTCGTGTCGGAAATAGCGTCGCTTTTCAGAAGCTTAGTCTGAGGTTTAAGCCACGCAGCAGGCCAGTCAGGCGCGCCGCGCGCGCCAGAGAAAAGGAATGCGGCGCCAGCCGCGCGATTTAGGAACCGCCCTGGGAACCGACACCGGGACCCCGGCGCGCGGCTACTCCGCCGCCGCGGCTGGGGCCTCCGCCCCCGCTTCGGCCAAAAACCGCTCCGCCTCCAACGCGGCTTGACACCCCATGCCCGCGCTGGTGATCGCCTGGCGGTACTGCCAGTCAGTGATGTCACCGGCCGCATAGACCCCGGGTATAGACGTAGCGGTGCTGCCCGGCTCCGTCACCACATAGCCGCCCATGTGCGTCTCAAGCGTATCCTTCACCAATTCGTTCGCCGGCGCATGCCCGATGGCCACAAACACCCCTTTGCACGGGATGTCAGTAATTTCGCCCGTTTCCACGTGTTTCACGCGCACGCCTTCGACACCCAAGGGATCCTCGCTGCCGTAAACCTCATCCAGGGCGTGGAACCAAAGCGGCTCAATCTTAGGATTTTCAAAGAGCCGCTTTTGCAAGATCGCCTCAGCGCGCAACTCGTCGCGGCGATGGATCAGCGTGACCTTGGACGCAAAATTTGTGAGGAAAAGCGCCTCTTCCACGGCAGTGTTGCCGCCGCCAATGACCACGATGTCCTGCCCCCGGTAGAAAAACCCGTCGCAGGTGGCGCAAGCGCTCACTCCGAAACCTTTGAATTTGTCCTCCGTGGGCAGGCCCAACCATTTGGCCCGGGCCCCGGTGGCCAAAATAACCGCGTCCGCCTCATAGCGCGTTCCGCTGTCTCCCGTGGCTAAAAAGGGCCGCGACGAAAGATCGAGATCGCTGATGATATCACCGATAATCTCGCACCCCATAGCCTTTGCATGGGCTTCCATGCGCACCATAAGGTCTGGGCCCTGCACCTCGGTGTCACCGGGCCAATTCTCAACCTCGGTTGTTGTGGTCAACTGACCACCCGGTTCAATCCCTTGAACCAAAATAGGCTCCAGCATCGCGCGGCTGGCGTAAACACCAGCGGTATAGCCGGCCGGGCCAGAGCCGATGATCAGAAGACGGGTTTTGCGGTTCGGGGTTGCAGCAGTATCTGGCATGGGGCGCATGTCTCGCAGAATGGGGGTGTAAATGTGTTACCGAATATGTAGCGTGCCACCTTCCTGGGTGAAAGCCCCCACCCCTGCCCTCCTTTTAGGCGTTTGACGAAATAATCTTGCGCGACTGAGAAATATTATTGCTCAGAGGCCGGAATATGCGTAATCGACCTGCGCCGCACGCAATCACTGGCGCCCACACAACACCGCCACCCAAAAACCATGCACCAACATAAATCGACCCCGGACCCCCATGCCCGCCATAAAGCTCGACCCTATCGACCGTAAAATCCTGGCCGAACTGCAAGAGGACGGCCGCATGACCAATGTGGAACTTGCCAAACGAGTAGGAATATCCGCGCCCCCTTGCCTGCGGCGGGTGCGTACGCTTGAAGAGCAGGGGTTTATCCGCGGCTACCACGCCGACGTGGACGCCCGAGAGTTAGGATTTGAGGTGAAGGTCTTTGCTATGGTGGGCCTGCACAGCCAGGCGGAAGCCGACCTCAGCGCCTTTGAGGCCGCCTGCCAGGACTGGCCGCTCGTGCGCGAATGCCACATGCTCAACGGCGAGATCGACTTCATCCTGAAATGTGTGGCCCCCGATCTGACCACCTTCCAAACATTTCTGACGGGAGAATTAACCGCCGCGCCAAACGTGGCCAGCGTCAAGACATCCCTGGTGATCCGCGGCGCCAAAGACCTGCCCGGCGTGCCTTTTGCCGTTCTGGAAGCCCGCGCAGCGGACTAGGGCCGCGCAAGTCCCGCGCCTCAGTTTTGGTCTTTGGCCATCTCTGCGGCGGTTTTCAGGACCCACTTCATCCAACGCTTTTGCGGTTTCATGTCACCATTCCTTTTGGTCGTTAACTGCTCTCGACTGCAGTTATGCCAGCACCCTATGGCGCGATTTGCGCGCCAATGGGGAAAGGTCTGGGCGCGCCGTTGCCGGATCGGAAACAATTATGGCGACGCCAACCTAGTCCGCAAAAGACTGCTTTTATTGAAAATAATTACAGCGCCCGGGCATCCGGCACCCCCACTGGCCCCACCGCCGCCCTGCCCGCGCCGCAAATGCACGCGCTTGAACCCCCGCGCCCCTTCGCCTAAGCAAGACCAACCGCCAATTACCGGAGGTCCCCATGGGCAAGGTTTACGACAGCGCAGATGCGGCGCTTGACGGGTTGTTGTTTGACGGAATGCTGATCGCCGCGGGGGGCTTCGGGCTTTGCGGGATACCGGAAAACCTAATCGCTGCGATCCGCAACGCCGGGACACAAAACCTCACCGTGGCCTCCAATAACGCCGGCGTGGACGGCTTTGGCCTGGGCGTGCTTTTGGAGACAAAGCAGGTCAAAAAGATGATCAGCTCTTACGTGGGCGAAAATGACGAATTCATGCGC
>JBCCMR010000331.1:0-3055 GCA_039026255.1 Pseudomonadota bacterium | reverse complement strand
CCTCAGCGCCCTGGACGGACGCTTCGTCGCCCCGGCGCCGTCCGGCGCCCCGACCCGCGGGCGGCTCGACACCCTGCCCACCGGACGCAACTTTTTCAGCGTCGACAGTCGCGCAGTGCCTACGCCGACCGCCTGGACGCTGGGCTGGAAGAGCGCTGCGCTGTTGATTGACCGGCACCTGCAGGACCAGGGCGACTGGCCGCGCAGCATGCTCCTAACCGCTTGGGGCAGCGCTAATATGCGCACCGGCGGCGACGATATCGCCCAGGCGCTGGCGCTGATGGGCGTCAAACCCCAGTGGGACGCCTCAAGCCGTCGGGTCACCGGGTTCGAGGTGATGCCGCTGTCGGTTCTCGGACGCCCCCGGGTCGACGTCACGCTGCGGGTGTCAGGGTTCTTTCGGGACGCATTCCCGCAGCAGATCGCCCTGGTGGACAGCGCGGCCCGGGCGGTCCAGGCGCTCGATGAACCCGACGACCAAAACCCTGCCGCCGCCCGGGCCCGGTCGGGCGAAGATGCCCACCGGGTCTTCGGATCAAAGCCCGGGGCCTACGGGGCGGGGCTTCAGGCGCTGATTGATGAACGGCTTTGGTCCGAGAGGGGGGATTTGGGGGCGGCCTATGTGGAATGGGGGGGCTACGCCTACGGCGCCCGCCAGGAGAGCGGCACTGCCGCCCACGACGCGTTCCGCGCGCGGCTTTCGCAGGTGGAGGCGGTGGTGCAGAATCAGGACAACCGCGAACACGATATCTTGGATAGTGACGACTACTATCAGTTCGAAGGCGGTGCGGCGGCGGCGGTGGAAATGCTCCAGGGCCAGGAGAGGGTGATCTATCACAACGACCACTCGCGTCCGGAACGCCCCCTGATCCGCACGCTCGACGATGAAATCGGCCGCGTGGTGCGGTCGCGCGTGGTGAACCCAAAGTGGATCGCGGGGGTAAAGCGCCATGGCTATAAGGGCGCCTTTGAGATTGCGGCCACAGTTGACTACCTCTTTGCCTTTGCGGCAACGACGGGGGCGGTTAAGGGGCATCACTTTGATCTGGTGCACGGGGCGTTTGTCCAGGACGCCGAGACCCGGGAGTTCATCGCCCGTGAAAACCTCCCGGCGCTGCGGGAGATTGCCCAACGTCTGTCAGAGGCCGCCGAACGTGGGCTCTGGGTGCCGAAATCGAACTCGGCCCGGGCGGAACTGGCAGAGCTGGCGGAATTGGCGCGCGGCTAGGCGTAGGACAGGCGCCAGTACTGGCGCATGGGACCGCCGGCCGCAGGCGTGAGCTTTAATCTTTCACAAATAATTTGCGAGGCACCTGGGCCAGGGGTTCTGCCGGGCCGCCTTCGACCACGCGCAGAGTTTCGGTGATCTCAAGTCCCCAGTCAGCCATCCAGATGGCGGGCATGAAGTGAAAGACCATATCAGTTTCGAGCACGGTTTCGTCTTCGGGGCGGATGGAAAATGTGCGCTCGCCCCAGTCGGGCGGGTAGCTGAGCCCCACCGGATAGCCGCAGCGGCCTTCCCTTTCGACCCCGTGGCGCGCGAGCGCCCCATAAAAGGCACGCGCCACGTCGCCGGCGGTCGCCCCTGGGCGGGCGGCATCAATGCCTTCGGCGATGCCTTCAAGCACCGCCGCCTCGGCCGCGGCCACGTCCCGGGGCGGCTTGCCCAGCCAGGTCGTTCGGCAAAGCGGTACGTGGTAGCGGCGGTAACAGCCTGCGATTTCAAAGAAGGTGCCGGTGCCAGAGGGCACCGGACGGTCGTCCCAGGTCAGGTGGGCGGCGGCGGCCTCGTCCCCTGTGGGGACCATGGGGACAATGGCTGCGTAGTCGCCGCCAAATTCCGGCGTGCCGCGGAGTGCTGCGTCGTAGATTTCGGCGACCACGTCGCATTTGCGCATGCCCGGGGCGAAGGTGTCGAGGATACGCGCGTGCATGGCTTCGACAATACGCGCGGCGCGGGACATGAAAACAAGCTCTGCTTCCGACTTAACCGCGCGGCACCAGTTCACGAGGTTTGTGGCATCCATCGGCGCTACGCTGAGCCCAGCGGCCAGGCGGGCATGCATGCGTGCCGAGTAATAGTAGTTTTCCATTTCCACCCCGATCGGACGCCCAGCCCAATTAAGGTCCGAAAGCAGCCCCGGCACCAGGTCAACCGGGTGGCGGTCCGGGTGCATCACGTAGTTGTCCGGGTAGGACAAGATATGATCGGCGCCCATCCAGGTGGTGAGCCGCCCGCCCGGGGCGTCCATAGCCCGCGTCCAAATAATTGGGTCACGCCCGGGCCCTATAAGAACCGCCTGGGGGGTGTAGAAAGACCACCCGTCATAGCCTGTGAGCCAGGCCATATTGCTGGGGTCCGTGGCAAAAAGCACCTCGACCCCTGCCGCATCCATAGCCAGGCGCACCTTATCCACGCGGGCACGGTATTCGCTGTGGGAAAAGGCGGGGTTTCGGGGCATTGGTAGTCTCCGATCTGTGACCGGGTTACGCTAGCGAAGCCTAGATGCCCTGGAAAGCGGGTATGGCACCTGATTTGTCGTCGTATTCTATGCGGCGCCGCCGTTATTTTTTTGAGTATTTGGCCAGAGAAGAAGGGGGACAGCATCCCTCCCCTAGAGCGCGCGGCTCAGAACCTGGGTGGCAAGCGGGTTTCGTATGTGCTGGTCTTTGATGGCGCCTGGTTGGGCGGATGTGTTATGTCAGCGGCTTTGCCGGATGCGCTGCGGGTTTGCTGCGGCGTAGCGGTTGCGGCTCTCTCCCGCCGCGGGGGCAGGTCGCGGACGTGTGGCTCGGCGCATCTGAGAACCCAGAGCCGCGCCCCATGGGCGCCTTTGGGGCAAGGGCGAGCTTGATCCGCACGGGGCCCTTCGGATCGAGGTGATGGATCAGCAGGGCGACATGACCCTGCCCGCACTAGGCCAGTGCGCTGGCAGATGCACTGATCGGTGCGCCGGCGGATGCGACCGGCGTCCAGGCGCATGCGGTGCACTAGGTCGGTTCCTGCCCAAGCGCGGTTTTGCGTATGACCTGAGCCCCTGAATCTCCTCCAGCT
>JBCCMR010000330.1:0-3057 GCA_039026255.1 Pseudomonadota bacterium | reverse complement strand
TTAGCCAGACCCAGGTCCAGCCGGTGGGCCAGTACCCGCGCACACTGCGACGTAGCCTCGCCGAATGTGCGCCCCTGGCGGACGGGGAACCCACCGTCGCGATCCTCACCCCGGGGATTTATAATTCCGCTTACTATGAACACGCGTTTTTGGCTGATCAAATGGGTGTCGAACTGGTGGAAGGCCATGACCTGCGGCTGGTAGATGGGCGCGTGGCCATGCGCACCACCCGCGGTTACCGGCCTATCGACGTGCTTTACCGGCGTGTCGACGATGACTTTCTAGATCCGCTTAACTTTAATCCGCAAAGCGCGCTCGGTGTGCCGGGGATTATGGACGTCTACCGGGCGGGCGGGATCACCATCGCCAATGCACCGGGCACCGGGATATCGGACGACAAGGCGATCTACAGCTACATGCCAGAGATTGTTGAGTTTTATACCGGCGAACCGGCGATCCTGAAAAACGTAGAAACCTGGCGTTGCTCGGAACCCGATGCGCTGACCTATGTGCTGGAAAACCTTAGAGAGCTTGTCGTCAAAGAGGTGCATGGGTCTGGCGGCTACGGCATGCTAATCGGGCCTGCGGCATCCAAAAAAGAGATCACCGCCTTCGCCGGAAAGTTGCGCGCGCGGCCGGAAAACTACATTGCGCAGCCAACGCTTGCGCTGTCGACCGTGCCCATTTTTACTAAAAACGGTCTGGCGCCGCGCCATGTGGATCTGCGCCCCTTTGTGCAGGTGTCGCCCCGGTCGGTGACCATAACCCCGGGCGGGCTGACGCGTGTGGCGCTGAAAAAGGGGTCGCTGGTGGTTAACTCCAGCCAGGGTGGGGGCACCAAGGACACCTGGGTGTTGGAGGACTGACATGCTGGGCAAAACCGCAGGCGGTCTCTTCTGGCTTTATCGCTATCTGGAGCGGGCCGAAAACACCGCGCGGCTGATCGAAACCGGCCAGCGCATTGCGCTGACGCGCCTGGGCGCGGGCGATCGGGAATGGCGGTCGGTGCTGCAGACCGCCGGTTCGGCAGCGGGATACGAGGCCAAATACGGCGACATCAGCCGCGACCGGGTGGTCGACTGGATGCTTCGCGACCGCGCCAACCCTGGCGCGGTGCTGCCAATGCTCGACACCGCGCGGTCGAACGCGCGCATGGTGCGCACGGCGCTCACCCACGAAGTCTGGGAGGCGGTGAACGCCGGCTGGATGGAGATCAAGGACGCGCTGTCGCGCCGCGTGTCCGAGCGCGACCTTCCCCGGGTTCTAAGCCTGATCCGCGAACGCACGGCGCTTGTGCGCGGCGCCACCCACGGCACAATGATGCGCAACGACATCTACGATTTCGCGCGTATCGGCACCTTTCTGGAACGGGCTGATAACACCGGGCGCATCCTGGACGTGAAGTACTACGTGCTTTTGCCGTCGGCCTACGCGGTCGGGTCGAGCCTCGACAATGTGCAGTGGGAAACCATCCTGCGATCGCTGTCGGCCAATGGTGCCTACCGTATGGCCCACGGCCACGATGTGGACCCCCGACGCATCGCGGAATTTCTGGTTCTTGATCGACGCATGCCGCGCAGTCTTTGGTTTTGCGCGGGCAAGATCCGTGACAACCTTACCTACTTGTCCCGCGACTATGGCACCGTGGGTGACCCCCAGCATAAGGCCGATGTGCTGGTGCGCCGCTTCATGAGCCACGACATCGAGGCGGTCTTCCGCTACGGGCTCCACGAATACCTTCAAGATGTGCTTGCCGCCCTGGCGGATATCTCAAACACCATCGAGGTTGATTACAGGTTCAGCGAATGATCCGCCTGCGTATCCTCCACACAACGGAATACCGCTTTGACGATCCGGTTCGTTATGGGCTTCAGCAGCTGCGCAAGACGCCCAAGAACACCCGCGCCCAGACAGTGTTGCGCTGGGTCACGGACATAGACGGTGGCCAACGGGAGCTGAACTTCGACGATTTTCATCGCAACCGCGTGGAGTTGATTAGCTTCGCCCCGGGGACGCGGTCCCTGTTAATCCGGTCCGAAGGGGAGGTGGAATTGAGCGATGTCTCCGGCGTGCTGGGCGCCCACGAGGGGGCGGCGCCGCTTTGGCTTTTCCTGCGCCAGACGGTGCGCACCAAACCCGGATCGGGGGTGCGCGCACTTTTGCGGCAGGTGCCCGAAGCGCCGATCCTGGACCGCTTGCACGCGCTTTCGGCCGCCGTGGCCCAAACCGTGCGCTATGAGATCGGCGCCAGCGCCCCGGACTGGACGGCCGAGCAGGCGCTCGATGCGGGCGCCGGGGTCTGCCAGGACCACGCCCACGTCTTTTTGTCCGCGGCCCGCGCCTTGGGCGTGCCCGCGCGCTACGTGTCGGGGTATCTTTTGATGGACGATCGCGTGACCCAGGACGCCACCCACGCCTGGGTAGAGGCCCACGTGGACGGCCTGGGCTGGGTCGGTTTCGACGTATCGAACGGCATTTCGCCCGACGAACGCTATGTGCGGGTGGCGACGGGGCTGGACTATGGCGAGGCGGCGCCTGTAACTGGCAGCCGGATCGGCGGCGCAGCAGAAGAGCTGTCGGTCCAGGTAGAAGTGGCGCAGCAGTGAAGGCGAAGACATGACGTATTGCGTGGGGCTCCGGCTCGACCGCGGGCTGGTCTTTATGGCCGACACCCGCACCAACGCGGGCGTGGATAACATCTCGGTCTTTCGCAAGATGCACACCTGGGAAGTGCCGGGCGACCGAGTGATCACGGTCCTGACCGCGGGCAACCTGGCTACAACTCAGGCTGTGGTTTCGATCCTAGAAGAACGCACAAAGGCACCGGCCGATCGGTCGCCGTCGCTCATTGAGGTGCCGTCGATGTTTCAGGCGGCCCGAACCGTGGGGGCCACACTGCGCGAGGTAATATCCGAGGCCGCCGACGGGGGGCCAAAGGCCGACAGCTTTGCCGCGTCGATCATCCTAGGCGGCCAGATCGGCAACAGCGCCCCGAGGCTTTTTTTGATCTACCCCGAGGGGAATTTCATCGAAGCGGGCGACGAGACACCGTTCTTT
>JBCCMR010000329.1:0-3061 GCA_039026255.1 Pseudomonadota bacterium | reverse complement strand
GCGAACGCACCTGGTCAGACCTGCTGCGGTTCTTCGAGTACCCGTTTTCGATCCTTTGGGTCGGCGCGGCGCTGGCCTTTGGCCTGGCCGTCTGGCGCGGCGGTCTGCGGTTTGGCCCCCTGCCCGCGGTGCCCACGGGCCCCGGCAGCGGCGGACAGTTGGCCATCGCCGCCCAGGCGCGGCTTTTACGTCTGACCGGCCAGGACGGCGCGATCCTGTCCGACTACGCCGCCGCGCGGCTTGCCGCGGTCGCCAACGCCCGCTTTGGCCCCGCCGCGGCCCGGGCGGGTGGCGGGGCCGAGACCGCGATCGTGCGCCACCTGCGCCGCAAGGACCCGCCCACGGGCGCCGCGTTGGAAGACGCGCTGGAACGGATCCGCGCGCTGCCCCCGGCGATCCCCGCGACTGAGGCCATCGCCCACGTGGACGCATTCGAGAAGATACTGGAGAAGATCGACCATGACACTTGAGGAACTTCAGGCCCAGGCCGACGCCCTGCGCGCGGAGATCGGCAAGACCGTGCAGGGCCAGGAAGACATTATCGACCTGATCCTGGTTGCGCTTTTTTCCCGGGGGCATGTGCTGATGGAGGGGCCGCCCGGCACCGCCAAAACGCTTCTGGCGCGCAGCTTTGCGGCGGCGCTGGACCTCGACTTCGGGCGCATCCAGTTCACCCCCGACCTGATGCCCGGCGATATCTTGGGCACCTCGATCTTCAACTTCCAAAGCAACGAGTTCGTGCTGACAAAAGGCCCGGTCTTTAGCCAGGTGCTTTTGGCCGACGAGATTAACCGCGCGCCCCCCAAAACCCAAGCCGCGCTTTTGCAGGCGATGAACGAAAAGGTCGTGTCAATCGACGGCACGGACTATGACCTGGGCGCCGAGTTCATCGTCATCGCCACGCAAAACCCCATAGAGCAGCAGGGCACCTACCCCCTGCCCGAAGCCCAGTTGGACCGCTTCCTCTTCAAACTCGACATCGCCTTCCCTCCCGAAGAGGTGGAGATGTCGATCCTAAGCCGCCATGCCGCCGCCCCCATCGACCGCGGGTCCGAGACGGCGGAGCTTGACCAAGTGCTTGGCGCCGACGCGCTGGCCGCGGCACGCGGGTTGGTGGACCAGATCATCCTGCAAGAAGATATCTTAGCCTACATTCTGCGCCTAGTACGCTCGACGCGGGAAACGCCCGAGGTGGCGTTTGGCGCGTCGACGCGGGCCGCTGACGCGATCGCCGCCGCCGTGCGCGCTACCGCGGCGCTCGCCGGTCGCGACTTTGCCATCCCAGACGATGTGAAACGTTTGTATATTCCCGCGTTGCGCCACCGCATTGTGCTGGGCCCTACTGCAGAAATCGAAGGCCGCAGCGCCGCTGATGTGCTCGACAACATTCTAAACCAGATCGAGGCCCCCCGCTGATCCGTCCCACCCGCAGATTGCTTTGGCTGGCAGCTGGCACCCTGGTGCTTTCGGTGCTGGCGCTGATATTGGGCGGACTCGCCCGGGAGGCGGCGCTAGGGCTCTGGGTGCTTTTGATTGTGGCTGGACTTGCCGACGCGGCGGTCTCATACGCCCGCCTGGGCGAGGTCACGGTCGATTTCAAACCCGAGGTGTTTGTGGGCGAAAACGCTGAACTGACGTTTGACGTAGCCCGATGGCGCCCGGGCATGGTCGGACGCGTAGCCTGGCCCGAGGGCCTACGCGGCCCCGACGCCTTCGCCTTCGACGCCGGCCGCGCCGAGGTCACCGCCCAAACGGTGCGCCGCGGCACCTTCACCATCGACCGGCTTTGGCTGATGTGGACATCGCGGTTTGAGCTTTGGGAATTTGTGCCCAGCGCACCGATGGCTCTTGAGCTGCGCGTGGTGCCCAATATCCGTGTGGTTCAGTCTGGCAATATCACGACCCAGGTGGCCAGCACGCTTTACGGCATCAAGGAAAACCGTGCCATCGGCGAGGGGTCCGAATTCCACCAGCTGCGGGATTTTCAGCCGGGCATGGACATCAAATCCATCGACTGGAAACGGTCCGCGAAAAAGCGCAACCTGGTGGCCCGTGAACTGCGCGCAGAACGCAACCACCATGTCATTATCGCCATGGATAACGGCTATTTGATGCGCGAAGAGGTGGCAGGCCTCCCAAAGATCGATCATGCGATTACCGCAGCACTTGCCACCGCTTGGGCGGCGGCCATCGGCGGCGATCTGGTGGGATATTATGCCTATGACACGCGGCCGCGCAGCTTTGTCAAACCAGAACCCGGGCGGTTGGCTTTCGCGCGGCTTCGGTCCTGGACGGCGGGGCTCGAATACGTGTCGCGCGAAACCAACCACACGCTGGCCATGTCGGAGCTGAACGCACGAACCCCGAAGCGCAGCCTGATCATCACCTTCACGGATTTCCTCGACACCACAAGCGCGGAACTCCTTCTGGAAAACATCAAGGTTCTGTCGAAACGCCACCTGGTGGTTTTTGTGACGCTTCGCGATCCCACGCTGGAGGCGCTAATCAGCAGCGCGCCCCAGTCCATGGGCGGGGTGGCGGATCTGGTGGCGGGCAACCAAAAGGCGTCCGAGCGGCGGCTGGTCTTTGAGAAGCTCTTGCGCATGGGGGTGACAGTGCTCGACGTGCGGCCCGGCGAACTGACGGCGCGGCTGGTGTCTACCTACCTCGATATCAAAGCGCGGGAGCTGATCTGATGGCGCTCGCCGACACCGATCTGATGCGATCGTCACGGTTCCGCCAAGAACGGGAAGCCGATTGGAAGCAGCTCGAAGAGCTTGTGACGCTGGCCGAAACCCGCGGCATCCAGGCCATGGATTTCGCCCAGGCGCGGGATCTGGCCGCGCTTTACCGCCAGGCCACCACGTCGCTGGCCATCGCCCGGGAGATATCGCTCGACCGGGCGCTTCTGGCCTATCTCGAAGCGCTCTGCGCCCGCGCCGACCTAAGCGTCTACGCCCCCCAGGAACGGGTCGGCGGGGTCGTGCGCCGCTTCTTCACCCAAAGCGCCCCGGCGGCCATGCGCCGGTCCTGGTTCTTTATCCTTTTGGGCTTTGCTTCG
>JBCCMR010000328.1:0-3082 GCA_039026255.1 Pseudomonadota bacterium | reverse complement strand
CCTCGATCCCCGCAAGCGCCGACACCAACGCGATGCCTGCACCCATCATGCCCGCGCCCAAAACGCCCAGCTTCTTGACGGTCTGGTCCGGCACGCCCGCCGGGCGCGACGCGCCCTTTTCCAGCGCGCCTTTGTTGATGAAAAGACTGTTGATCATGGCCGAAGACGACGGGTTCAAAAGCAGGTTGGCGAACCAGCGCGCCTCGATCTTGATGGCTGTGTCAAAGGGCACAAGCGCCCCTTCGTATACCGCGCTCAGCATGGCTTTGGCGGCGGGGTAAACCCCTTGGGTCTTGGAATGCACCATGGCCGTGGCGCCCACGTAGGTCATAAAGCCCGCTGGGTGATAGGGGGCGCCGCCGGGCATTTTGTAACCCTTCAGGTCCCATGGCTTCACCAGGTCGGTGTCTTTGGCGTCAAGCACCCAGGTGCGGGCCGCGGTCAACAGTTCGTCCGCAGGGACCACCTCGTCGATCAGCCCGGCCGCCTTGGCCTTGGCAGGCTCCACGGTTTTGCCTTCCAGGAGGTAAGACGACGCCGCCATGACGCCCATCTTGCGCACCAGTCGTGTGGTGCCGCCGCCCCCGGGGAAGAGCCCGACCATGATCTCGGGCAGGCCGATTTTGCCCTTTGGGTTATCTGCTGCAAAGATGCGGTGACAGGCGAGCGCGATCTCATAGCCGATGCCCATGGCAATGCCCGGCAGGGCGGCCACGATGGGCTTGCCGCCCTTGAGCGTCTTGGGGTCCATGCCAGCCCGTTCGATTTTGCGCATGGCCGCGTGGCCCGACAGGATGCCGTCAAAGATCAGCGGTGCAGGATTGTCGCCGCCTTCGGCTTTCCAGCCCGCTAACACGTTTAGGTCCATGCCCCCGGCGAAGTCGCGCTTGCCCGAGGTGATGACCGCGCCCTTGATGGCGTCGTCGCCCAGCACCTGGTCGACCAGGGCGTCAAGTTCAGCAAAGCCCGTCGCGGACATCACATTCATGGATTTGCCCGGGCAGTCCCAGGTGATGATGGCAACGCCGTCGTCGCCTACCGTCATAGTGAAGTCAGTCATCGCGATATCCCTTCCGTGGGTGTTATGACATGGCTGGGGTGTGCCCCGGCCGCTTGGTGTCGCCGCCGGGGGGCTTTTGGGTATCGGGCCGCGTCAGACCCGTTCGATGATGGTGGCTGCGCCCATGCCCGACCCGATGCACAGCGTGGCCAGACCGGTTTCGCGGTCCGCGCGCTCCATCTCGTCGAGGAGGGTGCCCAGGATGATCGCCCCGGTGGCGCCCAGCGGGTGGCCCATGGCGATGGCGCCGCCGTTCACGTTAAGCTTGTCGTGATCCACGTTGAAGTAGGTGGAAAAGCGCAGCACCACCGAGGCAAACGCCTCGTTCACCTCAAAAAGGTCGATGTCGCCGATGTCCATGCCCGCGCGGGCCAGGATTTTTTCGGTCACCGGCACCGGCCCGGTCAGCATGATCGTTGGATCGGTGCCCACCTTGGCGGTGGCCTTAATGCGTGCCCGGGGCTTGAGACCGTTCTTTTCGCCAAATTCTTTGTTGCCGATCAGCACTGCTGCGGCGCCGTCGGCGATGCCGCTGGAGTTGCCGGCGTGGTGCACGTGGTTGATACGCTCAAGCTCGGGATACTTCATGATCGCGATATGGTCGAAGCCCGGCATGGTTTCGCCCATGTCCTTGAAGGACGGGCGCAGGGCGCCGAGCGACTGCATATCGGTTTCGCCGCGGATCATCTCGTCGTGACCGAGGATTTCGATCCCGTTGATATCGTTGAAGCGGTATACCGATTTGGAAAAGCGGCCAGCATCCTGGGCGGCAGCGGCGCGCTTTTGGCTCTCTACCGCGTATTCGTCGCACATATCGCGCGAGAAACCGTATTTCGACGCGATGATGTCCGAACTGATGCCCTGGGGCACAAAATAGGCTTTCATGGCCAGGGCCGGGTCAACCGCAATAGCCCCCCCGTCAGAGCCCATAGGCACCCGGCTCATGCTTTCCACACCGCCGGCGATATAGGCGTCGCCCATGCCACCCATGACCTGGCCTGCGGCCATGTTCACCGCCTCAAGGCCCGAGGCGCAAAAGCGGTTTACGCTGACGCCCGCCACCCGTTCGTCGAGATCAGAGGCGAGCACGGCGGAGCGCGCCAGGCAGCCGCCCTGTTCGCCCACCTGCGTGACGTTGCCCCAGATCACGTCGTCGACGCCTGCGGAGTCGAAACCCGTGCGCGCCTGCAGCGCGTTGAGCGTTTCTGCGGACAGCCGCACGGCCGAAACCTCGTGCAGGCTACCGTCTTTTTTGCCTTTGCCCCGCGGGGTTCGGGTGGTGTCGTAGATATAGGCGTCGTGGGTCATGATGATTGTCCCTTTTTTCACAAGGTGTCAGGCGCGGTCCGCGGGGGACCCGGGCATGAGATCGTAGGGGTGTTTCCAGCCGGGCAGTGTTTCGATACGGCCAAGCCAGGCGTCGATGTGGGGCCAGTCGGCGCGCGCAAACCCGAAAGGCTCCGGGTAAAACAGATATGAACAGGCCGAGAAATCGGCGTTCGATGGCCCGTCTGTTCCGGCAAGCCAATCTCGCGCAGAGAGCGTCCCGTCGAGGAGCGTGTAGGCCGCCGAAAGCCGCCCCTGCAGGAAGCCAATGACCTCTTGCGGGCGTTTGGCTTCGGGCAGGAAGTCCATTAGAAAACGCGTCACACCGGCTTGAGACGACATCTTGTGATTGTCCCAGAGCACCCAGCGCAGCACTTCGCGCTGTTCTTCGCGGGTGCTGCCGCCGAACTTGCCGGTTTTTTCCGTGATGTAGTCCTGGATGACCCCCGATTGGGTGAGAACCAGATCGCCGTCCACAAGCACCGGTGCCTCGCCCATGGGGTTGATGGATTTGTAAGCGTCCGAGCGTGCTTCGCCCCCGAAGAAGTCGACTTTGACCGCTTCCCAGGGGAGACCGGACAACTCAAGCGGGAGCGCGGCCTTGTAGCTGTTGCCGCTTTCGCCGAAGCAGTGGAGTTTCAGGGTCATAGCGCGCCTCCCTTTAGCAAGTGTCGCGGGGGGGGGGGGGGGGGGGGG
>JBCCMR010000327.1:0-3104 GCA_039026255.1 Pseudomonadota bacterium | reverse complement strand
GTCGCGATGGTAGATACTTCCGGGCGATGCGTCGCATTCACGCTCGGTCTGGCAAGCCGTTTTGCCAGGTGGACATTCGCCTAGACGATGCTGTTTTTGACCGCGCGCCGGAGCGTTTTGCCAAAGAAATTGTGGTGACTGTGCTCAAAGATCTTGGCATTGAAGTCGACAAGGCGCGTCAGCGGGTGACAATTTCTTATGCCGATTTTGCAATGGCTCAGGCGCTGGGCATAAAGGTCAACTCCGCCGTTTTCCGCGTCGCGCGCGAGTTTTTAGACGCGGGTGGGCAATTGATCTACTCGGCCACGCTCTACTATCCAGGCGAACTTTTAGAGTTAGAGATGGAGTTTGCCACCACCTGATCCCAGGGATGGTGCTTGACTTTTGATTGGCCTGTGCAAAAGGTACATACATCTAGACCATTGATCGCATTATTGCGATAGCGAAGCAGGGAGGGCTTCCGACATGAAACTCTGGAAATTTGCCGCCGCGGGTATAGCCGCGCTTGGTCTCAGCGCGGGCGCCGCCTTGGCGGAATGGCCCGAGAAGCCAATTACCTATGTGGTGTCTTTTGGCGCGGGCGGAAACGCGGATATCGTGGCGCGCATGAACGCGGAAGTGCTAAGCGAGGCCTTGGGCGTGCCCGTGAATGTGGTCAACAAACCTGGTGGCGCCCATATTCCGGCCACGATGTCGGTGCTTGAGGCGCCCGCCGATGGCTACACGGTTTTTAACTGGTCGCCGCCAAGCTTCATGGTTGTGCCGCTGACCCGAGCCACGCCCTACGACCCTCTCAAGGATTTTATTCCGCTTTATGCAGGTATTTCGGCATCAAACGCGCTCTACGTCCGGGCGGATAGCCCCTACACCACCTTTGAAGAGTTCGTGGAGGGCGCGAAAACCAGCAAACTGACCATGGGTGTCAACAATCTGGGCGCCCCGCCAAATCTGTCGGCGGTTCAGATGGCGTCTGAATTCGGGCTGGAGTTCAAGACCGTCGCTCTCAAGACCGTGCCGGCGACCCTGGCTGGGCTGATCGGTGGTCAGGTGGATGTGGCCGTGGGGCAGGTGGCGTCAATCCATGCCTACGGCGACGAAATCCGCCCCCTGATCATTCTCGATAACGACCGAAAGCCCTATTACGAAAAGGATTTGCCAGGCGTGCGCACCGTGGGAGAGGCGTTCCCGGGTAAAAGCGCAGGCACCTGGGTCCATGGCGGCCTGGCGGTGAAAGCAGGCACCCCTCAAGAAATCGTCGATAAGCTTCTGGAGGCATCCAAGTCCATGGGGGATGAGGCTTTTATCACGCGCGTGCCCCGGGCGGTGAGCTATGATTGGACCCATGGGGTGGAAGATACCACTGCTCTCATCCAGTCCGGCATCGACCTCTATTCGCCATTGCTGGATGGTCTGGGGCTTCTGGCTAAGTAGGCTTAACACCGTATTTTCGCCGCGCGGGATGGGCCTGCGCGGCGTTCCCAGTAGGCCAGGACCCATGCTCAGCCAACGCATTGCCAATCTGATATTTGTCGTATGCATTGTCTTCGCCTGCGCATACTTCGCCTGGATAGCCGAGGGGTTCACCACATCGGGGCTTTTGGCCAGCTCTGGGCTGCCGTCAAAGTTCTTTCCGCAACTGATGCTTGGTCTGACCGCCCTTTGTGCCCTGGTGGTTGGGGGGCATTACCTGTTGCGCGGCAGCGCGGGCGGCGACGATGGGGACACGGTTTTTGCCAACGGTAGCGAGGCCCGTCAGGGGCTTTTGATGCTGGGCATCACGGTTGTCTGTTACATCCTGTGGCGTGAATTGGGCTTCATTGTCATGGCTGCCTTTCTCGGCCCGTTAAGCCTTTTGGCTATGGGTGTGCGGCAGCCGGTGATTTACGCCGTAGTGCTCGGACTGACAGGGGTAATCTGGGCCGTGTTCACCTATGGCCTCAACATAAATTTAGTGTGAAATATGGCGGACGGCGGCGCGCTCATTTCGGCTTTTTGGCTCCTGATGGACCCGCTAACCCTGACGCTCCTGGTGTTGGGAATCGTCTTGGGCCTGATCATTGGCATCTTGCCGGGGCTTGGCCCCCCGATCGCGATTGCGCTTGCGCTGCCTTTTACCTTTTACATGGATCCGGTGCCGTCGATGGTGCTGCTTTTGGGTATATACTCGGCTGCGATCTATGGCGGTTCCATTTCAGCCATTGCAGTTGGTATCCCCGGCACCGGCGCGGCCATAGCCACCGTCCAGGACGGCCACCGCATGTTCAAATCCGGTCGCGGCGGCGAGGCGCTTGGCTTTTCGCTGACCGGGTCGATCATAGGCGGTCTTTTCAGCGCGGTGTGTTTGGCGCTCATTTCGCCGTATTTGGCGCAGTTGGCGGTCAAGTTTGGGCCTCGCGAATACTTGGCGATCTCAGTCTTCGGATTGATCGTGGTGGTGCGTGTGGCGGGGCAAAGCCTGCCCAAAGGCCTATTGGTTGGAGCGCTGGGTATCTTTCTGACAACCTGGGGGCTCGACGAATTAAACGGCACTGAACGCTACACCTTCGGTAGCTATCACCTTTACGAAGGACTTCCGCTGGTGCCGTTCCTGGTGGGTCTGTTTGCCATGTCTGAGGTGTTGATCGGTGCCGAACGGGCCGCAAGACGGGTGGAGTTTTCGCTCGACAGTTTGACCGTGAAATTACCCAGCTTTGCGGTTCTGGGCCGCATGAAAGATATTATCCTGCGATCGTCTGTCATCGGCACCGTCATCGGCATCATCCCGGGGGAGGGCGCCGCCGTTGGCGCCTTTTTCGCCTATTCAGAAGCCAAGCGCCGGTCGCCCGACCCCGACACCTACGGCACAGGCATCCCCGAAGGCATCGTAGCGCCAGAGACTGCCAATAACGCCACCGTGGGGGGCGCTCTGGTGCCCACACTTACGCTGGGTGTTCCGGGCTCTCCCGCCGCGGCGGTTCTTTTGGGCGCGCTTTTGATCCAGGGGCTAACCCCGGGGCCAAAGCTTTTCTCGGACGAGCCGGCGTTGATGTACTCAATTTTCCTGGGCCTATTTGTGATCAACATCCTAATGATGTTCATCGGGCTCCTGGCAATCCGCTTTGCGG
>JBCCMR010000326.1:0-3135 GCA_039026255.1 Pseudomonadota bacterium | reverse complement strand
TCCGGGAGTAAATTGCGTCGCGTTTCGCTTGCCCTGGCATTTGTCAGCGCCCCAGGGTTGTTTTTTTTGATGAGCCGACTGCTGGGCTCGACGCAGACGCCCAGGTTGCCTTTCGCTAGGCTGCGCGCGCCTACGCAGATCGCGGTGGGGCCCTGGTTTTTGCATCGCACCATCGGGACGAAATCGAAGCGGTCTGCGACACCATAGCCCGGATTGCCCGGGGTGAAGCCGTGCGTGACACGCGCATCGACGCCATGCGCGCCCGCGCAAAGGCCCGACAACTGAGTTTTGGCCTTCCGGCCGGGCAGGCGCGACCGGCATGGAAGGGCGTGCGCGGCAAACGGGGTCGCTGGAACGACCAAACGGCCGATGGGGACGCCTTTGTGCGCTGGATAATCGATGAGGCATTGCCCTTTGACAACCTCATTTCGGCGCCCGTGCCGCTTACCGCCTTGATCGCGCGCGTGCGTGAAGAGGAGACCCGCCAATGATTAATATCCTGCGGGCCGAATGCCGCCTGACCCTGACCGTGCTTTTCCGCCAGCTAGGTTTTTTGGGTGCCGACCATCCTCTTCCCGGCCATGCTTTACGCATTTTTTGGGGCCCAAAGCGGCGGCGGAAGCTTGGCCGCCCAGGCTACGGCCTCATGCGCGGTCTATGCCGTCTTCGGGGTCGGCTTCTTTCAATTTGGGGTAACCGTTGCGCAAGACCGAGAAAGCCCCTTTGCCACCTGCCAGCGAAGCCTGTCCGGGCACGCGGCCAATCGCTGGGCACCGAGCATCCTGACTTCCTTTGTCTTTGTCGCGATTGCAGTCAGTCTGGTGATTGCTGTGGCGCTTTTTATGGTGCCAATCGATCTCGGCACCACTGCCCGGGCGCGGTTGGCGTTGGTCTGCCTTGCGGCCGCTGTGCCAGCCAGGGCGATGGGCATTGCGCTGGGGTCGATGGCATCGGCCCGGGCCGCTGTGCCCATGGCCAACCTGGTTTTCCTGCCCCTTGCCTACCTGGGTGGGCTTTGGGTGCCGCCGATGGCCATGTCCAAAACCATCGCCGCCATATCTGAATGGACGCCCACCCGCGCCATGGGGGTGCTGGGCTGGGCCGCCACCCGGGGGGTGGCGTTCGATCCCCGCCACCTGGGCCTTTTGGCGGCCCGGACCTTTGCCGAAGCCGGGGTGATTGCCCTGGCGCGACAGGTGCATCGACGCCGCGGCTAGGCGCGGCCGGGCCAGCGCGCCAAGGGGTAACCTTGACGACAAGGGCGGGTGACGCGATATGCCCGCCTATGGCTCAGCCCCCACTACTAACACTCGCCGAAATTGCGCTCACTTTCGGGGGCAACCCGGTCTTCGACGGCGTTTCCCTAAGCGTTGCAGCCGGGGCGCGAAGCTGCGTTGTGGGGCGCAACGGCTCCGGCAAATCCACGCTTTTGAAAGTGATGGCCGGTGTTATCGAACCCGACCGGGGTGACCGGTTTCTGCAACCGGGCTGTGCTGTCGGGTATATGGAGCAGGACCCAGACCTTAGCGGCTTTGCAACCCTAGGGGACTTTGCCGCAAGCGGGCTTGGGGCGGGCGAAGACTACCGCATAGAAATGGCCGCCGAGGGGCTCAAGCTTGCGCTTGACCGAACGCCCGGCGCGGCCAGCGGTGGGGAGCGCCGCCGCGCCGCGCTGGCCAAGCTTTTGGCCGAGGCGCCGGACCTGATGCTCCTGGATGAACCGACAAACCATCTGGATATCGAAGCGATTGCCTGGCTCGAAGGGCACCTGTCTGCTTGCCGTGAAGGGTTTGTGCTGATCAGTCACGACCGGGCCTTTCTGCGGGCTTTGACGCGGGCCACAATTTGGGTTGATCGGGGCGAAGTTCGCCAGCAAGCCCGGGGCTTTGATGCTTTTGAAGTCTGGCGCGACAAGACCTACGAAGAAGAAGATTTAAACCGCCACAAGCTGAACCGTCTTATCAAGGCCGAGGCCCGATGGGCGGTTGAAGGTATCTCGGCGAGACGCAAACGCAACCAGGGTCGGGTGCGGCGCCTGGCGGACCTGCGCGCGGACCGGGCCGGGCAGATTTCGCGCCAGGGCTCCGCGGCCCTCGATTTGGGGGACGCGGTGGCCAGTGGCAAGCGTGTGATAGAGGCGCGCGGTATCAGCAAAAACCTTGGTGGTCAGTCCCTTGTTAATGACTTTTCGCTGCGCATTGGGCGCGGTGATCGAGTGGCTTTTGTGGGTCCCAACGGTTCTGGTAAGACGACGCTTATCAACCTACTGACCGGCCAGTTAGTCCCCGACGTGGGCACGGTTACCCGAGGGACAAATCTGATCCCTGCGATCTTTGACCAGAATCGCGCCGCGCTTGAACCCGAAGCGTCGCTTTGGGATACGCTGACCCGCGACAAAGAACTGGGGGTTTCGGGCAAAAATGACCAGATCATGGTGCGGGGCAACCCCCGCCACGTCGTCGGGTATCTGAAGGACTTCCTCTTTTCAGAGTCCCAGGCTCGGGGGCCAGTTAAAGCGCTTTCTGGCGGTGAAAAAGCTCGACTTTTGCTGGCGCGGCTTATGGCGCGGGAAAGCAACCTTTTGGTGTTGGACGAACCGACAAACGATCTGGACGTCGAAACTCTTGATCTCTTGCAAGAGCTTTTGGCCGATTACGCGGGCACCGTGCTTTTGGTTAGCCACGACCGGGACTTCCTAGATCGCGTGGCGGGGTCTTGCGTGATCGCCGAGGGCGCCGGCCGCTGGCAAGTATACGCCGGCGGTTGGAGCGATGCCCGCGCCCAGGGCGCCGATCCAACCCGAACGCGCCACCAAGCCATTGAAAAGGGACCGGGGCCGAAACCTGCTAATAAACCGCCTCAAAAGACACCCACGCCCGTCCTGCCAGCGCGCGCCCAAGAAAAGCTCAGCTTCAAGGAAGAGCACCGCCGTAAAACGCTGCCCCAAGTGATTGAGCGTTTAGAGGCAGAGATCGCAAAGCTTGAGGAGTTTTTGGCGGATCCTGGGCTTTATAGCCGCGCCCCCGACAAGTTTACCAAGGCGAGCGAGGGTTTAAGCGAGCGTCAGGCGGCGCTTTCGGCGGCCGAGGAGGAATGGCTCACCCTGGAAGAAAAGGCCGAACGGCTCGGGGTTTG
>JBCCMR010000325.1:0-3182 GCA_039026255.1 Pseudomonadota bacterium | reverse complement strand
GGCGAAGGACTTGGGGGTGTCGAAGAATGACCTGATCGCCGCAATCGACCACCACCGGGACACCAACGTGATCCCGCTTCTGTCTTACCACTTGGGCTACCACTATGTGACCAAGCTGAACGGGGCGAAGCCGGGTCGTAAGGGCGGGAAACGTGATCTGACAGGTGTGATCCCGAAACTTCGACTTCCAAAGGCCGACACTATGGGCGGTGATAGCCCCGAAGATGAAATTCGGCGGAAGCTGTTGGAAGACGCACGGGTGGCGAATGCCAAGATGCATCGGGTCAATCGCGGGAAGTGGTGATTGCCGTCGCAGGGTTCGCACAGCAAACCCAAACATCGTCGCTGAGGCTGATAGCTGGGTCAGTCACTGTATGGTGGTTACTTCAAGCGCTGAAATGGCTTCAAAACGAAGTTTGTCGCAGCAAGTCTACGAGCTTTCACCAGTGCGAGTGCTTTGGTCGGTGTAAGTTGATGTGCGCGCTGAGTAAGGATGCCAACGGCTCTTACTATGTCAATGTAGGCTGGACCAACAAATCCAAAAAATTGCCAAATGAGAAAGGCAAAAGACAAAGGACTTAGTACCAACGACGCAAACCCAATCGGGTCGGATGATCCAAGGTCAAAAAAGCTCGCCACAAAGGCGACTACAGCAAAGAGGGCTAAGAGCGGAACGGCAAAGAGAAAGTACCACCCCATGATATAGGCGAACGCGATAAGGACACTGAACTGTCCCAAAATCCAACTTGCGAGCGTCCAGCTTGGGGCGGAAGAACCGGGTGAGTTTTGCGTCGCCACTCGTACTATCAATCCCGCGTCTAATATCTCTAATCATGAAGGGGATGGTGCCGGGAGAGAGAATTGAACTCTCGACCTCGTCATTACCAATGACGCGCTACTACCACTGAGCTACCCCGGCATATGGGCGGTCATACCGCCAAAATCGTCCCTATCTCAAGCGTGATAAAAACATCACGTATTTTCTACCCCATTTCACACCCCAGCGCCGCTGAATTTTCACAAACCCTTGATATCATTGGATCATTTTTCGTCATGATCCCCTTACCAAGGGAGTGCTCTGCCCCTGAGCTACAGCAGCCAGGTGCGGGCATATAGCTGATGGCGTTTGGAACGCAAGGGTAATCTGGACGGCTCAAACGGTCTGCGGTAGGACGAGGCATGGCGCAAAAACAGGGACCCCGGGATAAAGGCGCGAGCCCCAAGGAAAAGGCGGCCCAGGATCGCGAAGAACGGCTTAAAAAGCAGCTGCGGGCGAACCTGAAACGGCGGAAGGCTCAGGCAAAAAGTCGGGCCACCAAAGAGGAGTGAGGGGGCAGGCCCATGGACAGTATCGTGGTAAAAGGGAACGGCGCGCTTAACGGATCAATCCCAATAGCCGGTGCCAAAAACGCGTGCTTGACGCTGATGCCAGCGACACTGCTGAGCGAGGAGCCGCTGACGCTGACCAATGCCCCACGGTTAAGCGACATCCGTACCATGACAGTTTTGCTTCAATCCCTAGGCGCCGAGGTGGCCAGCCTTCAGGACGGGCAAGTGCTGGCACTCGGCACGAAGACGATCGCAAATCACACCGCCGACTACGATATTGTCCGCAAGATGCGTGCTTCTATCCTGGTGCTTGGGCCAATGCTGGCCCGCGACGGCCACGCAATGGTTTCCCTGCCCGGCGGTTGCGCAATTGGGGCAAGGCCGGTGGATTTACATCTGCGCGCGCTCGAAGCGATGGGCGCAGAATTGGACCTGCGTGACGGCTATGTGCACGCAAAGGCGCCTTGTGGTCTGCGCGGCGCGACGTTTGAATTTCCGTTCGTTTCGGTCGGCGCTACGGAAAACGCGCTGATGGCCGCGACGTTGGCCCGGGGCACAACGGTCCTGAAGAACGCCGCGCGCGAGCCAGAGATCGTTGATTTGGCCCGCTGTCTGGAGGCTATGGGTGCGCAGATCGACGGGGCGGGGACACATACCATAACAGTCCAAGGGGTTGACCGGCTGCATGGGGCCACCCATCCGGTGGTGGCCGACCGAATAGAACTGGGCACTTACATGCTGGCGCCGGCGATTGCCGGCGGGCGGGTCGAACTGACCGGCGGGCGGCGTGACCTGGTAGGTGCTTTCGCCGATAAGCTGGAGGCCGCGGGGATATCCGTGACCGATAGCGATACGGGCCTTGTGGTCGAACGGCAGAATGGCCGTGTAACCGCGGTGGACGTCACGACAGAGCCCTACCCGGGTTTCCCGACAGATTTGCAGGCGCAGATGATGGCGCTTCTTTGTACGGCAGAAGGTACAAGCGTCCTGGAGGAAACCATCTTTGAAAACCGGTTCATGCACGCGCCAGAATTGATGCGTATGGGGGCCAAGATTGACGTACAGGGCGGTACGGCGCGGGTTACCGGCGTCGAACGCCTGCGGGGCGCACCGGTCATGGCGACCGATTTGCGGGCTTCGGTGTCGCTTATTCTAGCTGGTCTGGCCGCCCAGGGAGAAACAGTTGTCAGTCGGGTATACCACCTGGACCGAGGATATGAGCGGGTGGAAGAAAAGCTCAGCGCTTGCGGGGCGCATATTGAGCGGGTCAGCGGGTGACCGAGGACGCGCGGTTCGAAGACGGAGGCGAGACGCCTCTGAGGCTTGCGGCGGAGGATCGCGAAGACTTAGTGGCGATTTCGGCGCTTTTACAGGATGCAGTTCTGCCGGGCACTGAAATGCAGTGGGATCGGAACAGTCGCCGGTTTGCGCTTTTGGCCAACCGATTCCGGTGGGAAGACGCGCCAACTCAGTCGGGCGCCCGTAAACGGCCTTTTGAAAGGGTGCAGGCCGTGCTGGCAATCGATGCTGTGCGCGCCGTGCGCTGGTCGGGGTTTGACCCGCGCGATAAGGACCAAGTGATCTCTCTCTTGTCGTTGACCTTTGAGGACGGCGCTGACGCCCAGGGTGGGGGTCGCATTGTGTTGACGCTTGCAGGGGACGGGGCCATCGGGGTGGATGTAGAGGCGGTTTCCGTATCGCTGACAGACGTGACACGCCCCTACCAGGCTGTGTCCGGGCGCGCGCCTGAGCATCCCGAGGATTGACTCCCGGCGCTTGCCCGTTGCGCCGCGGGTGATAGTTTGGCGTCTTTGTGTGTCGGTGGCGCCAAACTATCACCCGCGGCGCAACGG
>JBCCMR010000324.1:0-3208 GCA_039026255.1 Pseudomonadota bacterium | reverse complement strand
TGGGTCTTTGACCTCGACAATACGCTATATCCGCCGATCTATCGTCTGTTCGACCAGATCGAAGTGAAAATGACCGCGTATGTCATGGACACCCTCGGGGTGGACCGGGCTCGAGCAGACTACCTACGCGACCACTACTGGCGCACCTATGGCACGACGCTGTCGGGCATGATGGCGGAACACGACGTCGACCCGGGTCCTTACCTGGTGGATGTCCACGACATCGACCTTAGCCATGTACCCCCCGACCTGTTGTTGCGCGGCCACATCAGAACGCTCCCCGGGCGCAAGGTTGTCTATACCAACGGGTCAGAGTTCCACGCAGATCGGGTTTTAGCGGCGCGCGGGCTGACGGGTATCTTTGACGCGATCTACGGGATTGAACACGCCAACTTTCGCCCCAAACCCCACGCCGACGCGTATGAGGCCATCCTGAAACGAGACGGCTTTGACCCGACAGGCGCGGCTATGTTTGAGGATGAGCCGCGCAATCTAGAGGTGCCGCACGAGCTTGGCATGACGACGGTTCTCGTCGGCGACGGGCCTGCGCATCCCTATATCGCGCACCAGACCGGGGAACTGACCGCCTTTTTGAGCGATCTCTTGGCAGCAGGAACGCCCACAGGCGTATGGGCCGCGCCATGACCCGCGCAGACTATGATGTCGTTGTGTCCGGTGGTGGAATCGCTGGGATGGTCGCCGCGGCCAGCTTCGGCGCCCTGGGCTTTCGCGTGCTGATCGTAGACCCGGCGCCGCCTGTGACCGATGGCAGCGACCCGGCGGCCGACCGCCGGTCCACTGCGTTTTTGCAACCGGCGCGGGACACCTTGGATCAAGCCGGCGCCTGGGCACGGCTGGCGGACCACGGCACAGCGCTGCAGATTATGCGGCTCGCGGATGCCAGCGGACCCGAAGGATCAATACGCGCTATAGCCGATTTCGACGCCGCCGAACTGGGGCCTAATCCGTTTGGCTGGAATTTCCCTAACTGGCTTTTGCGGCGGGAATTATCGGCCCACCTGGAAGCCTTTGAAAATGTGGATTATCGGCCAGGGGTGGGCACCCTGCGCGTGGTGACCCGTACGCAGCAGGCGCTGGTGGATCTTGACGATGGTACGGGCGTCACAGCCCGGCTTTTGATCGCCGCGGATGGGCGTGAAAGCCCAGTGCGCCAGATGCTGGGGATCGCCGCGGACCGTTGGAGCTATGATCAGCGGGCTCTGGTGTTCACCGTCAGCCACCCACGACCCCACGATAATGTCTCGACCGAATTGCATCGCTCCGGCGGGCCGTTCACTCTTGTGCCCCTGCCCAATCCCACGGATAGCGCCGTTGTCTGGATGGAAAGCTCCGACAAGGCCGCGGCGCTAATGGCGCAAGACGACCCAGAATTTGCCGCTGCCGCGACCGAACGGTCCTGCGCTGTGCAGGGCGACCTTACAGTAACCAGCCCCCGGGCAGTCTGGCCGATCATCAGCCAGCGGGCGAGGTCCTTAACAGGTGAGCGAACCGTCCTCATCGCAGAGGCTGCCCATGTTATGCCACCGATCGGCGCCCAGGGGTTGAACATGAGCCTAGCCGACATCCGCTGTCTACGGGACCTGGCCCATGCGGATCCCAACAGCTTGGGCGACGCGGCCATGCTGGCGACGTACGCAAGACGGCGCCACCCGGACATCAACCTGCGCATGGCCGGGGTAGACGCGCTGAACCGCGCGGCCATTGCCGGGTCGGATGCCTGGACCGCCTTGCGCATGCGCGGGATGCAGACGCTTCACGGGGTTACGCCCCTGCGACGCACCGCTATGCGCCTTGGGCTGGGTGCTGGGCGGCTGACCGGTTAAGCACTGCGACCGCCAGGGCCTTTGCCTATGCCACACCGGGACGCCCCGGGCCACCGGCGCAATCCCGACCCTTGTCCGCAGGCGCGCCATCGAATATCTGGGCCCGCGGTGTCCCACCGCCCCGCCAAAGCAACCCCGAGAAGGCGCGCCTATGCTCTACGACACGGCAAAAATCTGGCAGAATGCGCCCAGCAAACGCGTGATGCTTTTTGGTATGTCGGGCCTGGGCAAGACCTGGGCTTCAGCGCTTCTGCGGAACGCAGGCTGGTTCCACTACAGCGTCGATTATCGCATCGGTACCCACTACATGGGCGAACACATCGTCGACAACTTCAAAGCCGAGGCCATGAAAAACCCCTTCCTGGCGGAGCTTTTGAAGTCTGACAGCATCTATATCGGTTCGAACATCACATTCGAAAACCTGTCGCCCCTGTCGACCTACCTGGGAAAGCCGGGGAACCCGACCGCGGGTGGCATCCCCTTTGATGACTACGTCACCCGCCAGCGCCAGCACGCCGCCGCCGAAACCGCTGCCATGGGCGATGTTCCCCACTTCATCGACCGGGCCGGGCGCATCTACGGCTATGACAATTTCGTGTGCGACACGTCCGGGTCATTGGTGGAACTCGTGGACGCCACCGCCGAACACGACCCGATCATGGATCGCCTGGCCGAGCATCTTTTACCGGTTTGGATCGAAGGAACGGAGGCACAGGTAGAAGAACTTTGCGCCCGCTTCGCCGCGGCGCCAAAGCCCATGTATTACCGCGAACCCTTTCTACGCACGCTTTGGGACGACTACCGCGCCGCGCAAGGCGGGCTTTCTCCGGACGCCGTTGACCCTGACGCCTTTGTTGCCTGGGGTTTCCGGCGGCTTATTGAGGATCGATTGCCCCGCTACCGGGCCATGGCAAACCGCTGGGGGGTGACCGTGGCCTCGGGCGATGTGGCCGCCCTGCGCTGCGCCGATGACTTTGCGTCGCTCATCGTCGGGGCCCTTGCCCAGGCTGCAACGCCCCCCAAATAATCGCTGCCATGCCGATTAAGATTCCAGAGGATTTACCTGCGTTTGACGTTCTCTCTTCCGAGGGCGTTATGGTCATGGGCGAAAATCGCGCCGCCCGCCAGGATATACGTCCGTTGCAGATCGGGCTTTTAAACCTGATGCCCAAAAAGATCGCCACAGAAACGCAGTTTGCCCGGCTGATCGGCGCTACGCCGTTGCAGATTGATCTCACGCTCATCCGCATGACAGAGCACCGGTCAAAACACACCAGCGCCGACCATATGGAGGCGTTCTATAAGACTTTCCAGGAAGTGAAGGCGCACCGTTTTGACGGGCTCATTATCACCGGCGCCCCGAT
>JBCCMR010000323.1:0-3221 GCA_039026255.1 Pseudomonadota bacterium | reverse complement strand
GCTGCCGTTCGTCGTCGCTAAGGTCCCCGCCTCGTCGGTAGACCGTGAAGCCACCCAAGCGGAAGCGCGCGCGTGGATCCGGAGGCTGTCATAGACGCCTGGCACCAGGAGACCCGCCATCTTTCTTTTATTCTGAGCCGGAAAACGGAAGTCCATGTGACGGAGCGCCTACCTCGAAAACATGCCTTTGATCCGAAAGAGCGACGCAAAGAAGCCATGGATCTTTTGCGCAGCGATCAGCAGCTTCGCAGTGAACTCAATATCCCTGGGGCTGCGGCTCCTTTGGAGATCGTTGCCAACCTGGGCCACCGCACAATTGAAATCGGCATGAGCCTCAAGGCGCCCGGCGACAGAAAAAGCACCAAGGCGCGCCTCAACTGGATTTTACGGCAGATTAAATTGGAAGAAATGGATGACTTGCACGTAAGGGTTCATTGGCCCGGAAAAGCAGAAGCAAATTCTGAACCGGTGTCTACTTTGAAAGATGACCCGGATTTAGCTTCAAAGGGCAAAGAGCATCTTGTGGCGCGCAGCTTTGATGTTTTTTCCTCGACGCGTCTGGGTCCGAAGTTTGCGCAACCGGTCAAGTTCATCGCGGAATTGGAGCGGTTGGTGCCGGCGTTCTACGGGGACGTGGGCGCAAGCCTTTCGGCTTGGAAAAAGCCCGCGCCATCGCTGAAACCGGATCCTATCACGGAAACAAAAGGCCCGGCTGCCGGTCAGTTGGAGGGCGACCAGCCGTAGCCAAACCTGCTAACGTACGAGCGCTGTTGCCGCCACGCACTTTCAGAAACACCTGGGGGTTCTTTGGAGCGGGTGATGAGATTCGAACTCACGACCCTTACCTTGGCAAGGTAATGCTCTACCCCTGAGCTACACCCGCGTCCGGCCTCGTTAATAGCCCTGGCGTGACGGGGGCTGCAAGGGGAAAATGCGGGGTCAGCTTTCGGGAAGCGCGTCTGCAGATGAGGTAAAGGGCGCGGTGGCGAGGTCGAAATCCTCGGAGTGGGAGGTGACCCCGTGGGCGCCCAAAAGCACCACACCGTAAGCGCCAGGCTCATCGGTAGAAAGCGACAGGTCGCCCACGCCCAGGGCCAGCGGCGCCTGGTGGCAGGGAGACTTGAAAATCGTGTAACCGATCCCTTGCCAACTGCCCGAGATGGTTCGGTGAATGTGGCCAAAGAACATGTGCGCCACCGCGCGACCGCTTAGCACTTCGGCCAATGCGTCCGCCTCGCGGAGCCTAATCTGGTCCATGCCGGTGAGCCCGGTTTCCATCGGCGGGTGGTGGGCCACGATCACTGCGGGCGCCGGTGCCTGGTTCAGTTGCCGGTCAAGCCAGGCCAGCCGAGCGGGACAGAGCGTGCCAAAATGGGCGTAGTCCAGGAAGGGCGGCCCAAAAAGCGTGTCGAGGCAGATCACCCGATGGCTCGGCGTGTCCCAGACGCTGTGGAGAAAGCCGTCCTCGGGCGGGGTAAGCCCTAGCTCGCGCACCATCACGTCGCGCCGGTCGTGGTTGCCGGGGATCACCGTCACGGGCACCGGGCAGGCCCGCAGGAGCGGGGCGATGCGCGCATATTCCATTGCGCGGCCGGAGTGGGCCTGATCGCCCATGAGGATCAGCCGGGCCGCATCCGGGTGGCGCGTAAGCGCGTGGTCAAGCGCCCGTTCCAGGCGCGCCGCCGGGTCGATGCCGATGATCGTGCCGCCCGGGGGCTTCATGTGGATATCGGTGATGGCCAGAAATTTAGTGACCGGCGGGCCTGACCTGGTCCCCATTTCAGACCCCGACCCAGTCCTCGCCCTTGACCCTTGCTTCGACCCTGGCCCGGTCAGGATTCGAACTCCACCAGCAGTTCTTTGGCGTCCACGGCGCTTCCCGCTGGGGCGTGGACTGCTTTCACCGTGCCAGCTACCTCGGCGTAGATCCCTGACTCCATTTTCATGGCCTCGATCGTCAAAAGGATATCGCCTGCGGCCACCTTTTGGCCTGCGGCCACCGCCACGGAACTAATCACCCCGGGCATAGGCGCGCCCACATGGGCTGCATTGCTTGGGTCGGCCTGGGGCCGCCGGGCGCCGGTGGCCGCGGCCTTGCGATCTTTGATGCGGATCGTGCGGGGCTGGCCGTTCAATTCGAAGAAGACGCGCGCCTCCCCCTGGTCGTCGGTGTCGCCCACGGCTTGCAAGCGAATTTCTAGGGTTTTCCCCGGGTCGATTTCGGCGCAGATCTGTTAACCAGGGGTCATGCCATAGAAGTAGGTGCGGGTGGGTAAGGTGCGCACTGGACCGTACGTACGGTGACGACCCATGTAATCTAGATAAACCTTAGGATACATCAGGTACCCGCAGAGGTCCTCGTCATCCACGGCGAAGCCTTCAAGCTGGGCCGACACGTCCGCGCGGGTGGCTTCCAGGTCCACCGGCTCCATATGGGCGCCGGGGCGGGTGGTGGCCGGGGTGTCGCCTTTAAGGACCTTGGTCTGGATGCGCGGAGGAAAGCCGCCCGGCGGCTGGCCCAGATTGCCGCGCATCATGTCGACGACGCTTTCGGGAAAAGAAAGATCAGTCCGCGGGTCTTCGACCTCTTCGCGGGTCAGGCCCTGGCTCACCATCATCAGCGCCATGTCGCCCACGACTTTGGACGAAGGCGTCACCTTGACGATGTCGCCGAACATGCGGTTCACGTCAGCGTAGGTCTGCGCCACCTCGTCCCAGCGATCTTCGAGCCCCATGCTGCGGGCCTGGGCTTTCAGATTGGTGAACTGGCCGCCCGGCATCTCGTGGAGCCAGACCTCGGACGCGGGCGCTTGGATGCCTGACTCGAAAGGGGTGTAGAGCGTGCGCACGCCCTCCCAGTAGTCCGAGATCTGGCGGATGGCGCGCATGTCGAGCCCGGTGTCGCGGTCCGTGTGGCGCAACGCTTCAACTAACGAGCCCAGGCAAGGCTGCGAGGTGCCGCCCGAAAAGGCGTCCATGGCGGCGTCCACGATATCGGCGCCCGCTTCGGCTGCGGCCAGCACCGTTGCCCCGGCGAGCCCGCTGGTGTCGTGAGTGTGGAAATGCACCGGCAGGCCGGTTTCGTCTTTGATGGCGCGGATCAGCATGCGCGCGGCGGAGGGTTTGAGAAGCCCGGCCATGTCCTTGACGCCGATCAGATGCGCGCCCGCCGCTGCCAACTCGGAGGCCATGGCGGTGTAGTATTTCAGGTCGTATTTGGC
>JBCCMR010000322.1:0-3221 GCA_039026255.1 Pseudomonadota bacterium | reverse complement strand
GGCGGTTTTGCGGGCGCTCTGGTCCTATTGGCGGCGCAATCCGGTACAGCTTTTGGCGGTGCTGGGGGGGCTGGCCCTGGCGACCGCGCTTTGGTCGGGGGTGCAGGCTATCAACGCCGAGGCGCGCGCCAGCTACGATTCCGCCGCCGCCACGCTTGGCGAAGGGCAATACGATCAGCTTTTGGCCCGGGAAGGGGGCGCGGTGTCGCTGGACACCTACCTGGCGCTGCGCCGGGCCGGATGGCTTGTATCGCCGGTGGTGGAGGGGCGCCTGGGCGAGGTGCGTCTGTTGGGGGTCGACCCGTTGACCGCGCCCGGTGGGCTGGCCCCAGCGGGCCTGGCACCCACAGATACCCGCGATAGGCTCTTTGCTGCCCCGGAAACCGCCGCGGATCTGCCGCCTGATCTGCCGGTGTCGCTTGATCCGAACGCTGCACCGGGGGTGGCGCTGGGCGACATCGGTCGCGTGATGGCGATCCTGGATCGCAGTGATTTCAGCAGGCTTTTGATCGCCCCGGAGCAGCCGCTCAACCGCCTGCCGCTGGCCGAGATCGCCCCAGGCTTGCGCCTGGAGCCTTCGAACCAAACAGCGGATGTGGCCGCGCTGACCGACAGTTTTCACCTGAACCTGACAGCCTTTGGCCTTCTGAGCTTTGCGGTGGGGATTTTCATCGTGCAAAGCGCCATCGGACTCGCGTTTGAGCAGCGCCGCCCCATGGTGCGCACCCTGCGTGCCCAGGGGGTCCCCATGGGGCGGCTTGTGGCGCTTATGGGTGCCGAGGTGGCGATGCTTGGCCTTTTGGGCGGGGCTGCGGGTGTGATTTTGGGCTACGCCATCGCTGCGGCGCTTTTGCCCGACGTGGCCGCCACGCTGCGCGGGCTTTACGGGGCCGATGTCGCAGGCACTATCGCTATCCGGGCCGAATGGTGGATGTCGGGTATTGCGCTCGCCCTCGCGGGGACGGCCCTTGCCGCGGGCGCACGCCTTTGGGCCATTGCTCGAATGCCTGTCCTTGCCAGTGCTCGGCCCCGGGCATGGGCCATGGGAACGGCTCGGGCCCGGCGCTGGCAGGGGGCGGCGGCGGTCCTGCTATGGGTGATGGCTGGGGCGCTGGCGATCTGGGGGTCGGGCCTTTTGGCGGGCTTTGCCATGCTGGGCGGGCTTTTGCTGGGGGCCGCGCTTTTATTGCCGGGGATCGTGGACGCGGCGTTGCGCCCGCTTGCGCGGCGCGCGGGTGCGGGGGCCGGAACGGGGGCAGGACCCCTGCCCGGGTGGTTTTGGGCCGACACGCGCCAACAGGTGCCGGGGCTGAGCCTGGCGCTCATGGCGCTTCTCTTGGCGATGGCCGCCAACGTGGGGGTGTCGACCATGGTGTCGAGCTTCCGCGTCACCTTTGTGGCGTTCTTGGACCAGCGCCTGTCGTCGGACCTCTACGTGCGCTTTGACACCGTGGACGCCGCCGAGCGGGCGCGCCCGGCACTTGCCGCTGCGGCACAAGAGGTGATGCCGCTTTTGTCGGTTGAACGCACGGTGGCCGCCCGCCCGGCCGAGGTTTTCGGCGTGGCCGTCGGCCCCACCTACCGGGAAAACTGGGTCTTTCTGGATGCCGCGCCCGATCCCTGGGACGCGGTGGCCCAGGGCAAAGGCGCGCTGGTGAACGAACAGTTGGCGCGTCGCGCAGGTCTTTGGGTGGGTGACTCGGTGACCGTGGACGCCACCCGGCTGCCCATTGTGGGCGTCGTTGGTGACTACGGCAACCCGGTTGGGCAGGTGGTGTTAGGCCAGGAGCTTTTTGTCCGGCTCTTTCCCGGGGTGGGTGCCCAACGGTTTGGCCTGCGCACCGAAGCGCCCGATGTCTTGCGCGCGGTCCTGACGGGTGAGATTGGCTTGTCACCGGCCGCGATTACGGACCAAGCGGCCTTGAAGGCGTTTTCCCTGCGGGTCTTTGAGCGGACTTTCACCGTGACCGCAGCGCTTAATGTGCTCACGCTTGGGGTGGCGGGGATCGCCATGCTTATGAGTCTCCTGACCCTGGCGGACCTGCGCGTGCCCCAGGTGGCGCCGATCTGGGCCATGGGGTTGACCCGCCGACGCCTCGGCGGGCTCGAACTGCTACGGGCGTTGGCGCTTGCGGCGCTGGTCGGGCTGGCGGCCTTGCCCCTTGGTTTAGCGCTTGCTTGGGTGCTTTTGACCGTCATCAACGTCGAAGCGTTCGGCTGGCAACTGCCCATGTACCTCTTTCCCGCGGACTACGCGCGGCTTGGGGTTTACGCGCTCGGGGCAGCGGCGCTTGCGGCGGCATGGCCCGCGCTGCGGCTTATGCGCGTGCCCCCGGCGCGTCTTCTCCAGGTGTTTTCCCATGGCCGTTAGACTTGTGATTGCGCTTACCGGCGCATTGATCTTGGCGCTGGGCTTGCTTTTTTCCCCCGCCGCCCGCGCTCAGGGGTTTGCTGGGCTCGGCACCGACGCGGACGGCTTCGCGGTCCCGGCGCCAGGCTATGGTTTTGACTTTCCCGCTGACCACGGCCCGCACCCGGATTTCCGGATCGAGTGGTGGTATCTGACTGCCAACCTGAAAACCGCTGATGGGCGCGATTTCGGGTTGCAATGGACGCTCTTTCGCAGCGCGCTTGCCCCGGGGGAGGCAGACGGCTTCGCCAGCCCCCAGGTCTGGTTCGCTCACGCCGCCGTCACCACGCCGGAACGCCACTTTGCCACCGAAAGGTTTGCGCGGGGCGGCATCGGCCAAGCGGGTGTCGTGGCTGAACCATTCCATGCTTGGATCGACGAATGGCAGATGGCGGGGCCCGACATGGACAGCTTGCGCCTGACCGCCCAGGGGCCTGATTTTGCTTATGACATGCGCCTGCGCGCCGAAGGCCCCCTGGTGTTCCAGGGCGATCGAGGGTTTTCCGTCAAAAGCGCCGCCGGGCAGGCGAGCTTCTACTACTCGCAGCCCTTCTACGCCATCGAAGGAACGCTTGAACTGCCCGGCGGGCCAGTGGCGGTGACCGGGCAAGCCTGGCTGGACCGGGAATGGTCTTCGCAACCCTTGGCGGACAATCAGACCGGCTGGGACTGGTTTTCGCTGTCTTTTGCCACGGGCGACAAGATGATGGGGTTTCGCCTGCGCCAGACCGACGGGGCGGACTTTACCGCCGCCACCTGGATCACCGCGGACGGCGAAACGGTGCCCTTCGCGGACGGGGCGTTCCAGGCC
>JBCCMR010000321.1:0-3238 GCA_039026255.1 Pseudomonadota bacterium | reverse complement strand
CGGCGCCGTGTCGAAAATCAACGACTGATCCGGGGCGACCCCGGGCCCCCGGCGACGCCGCAGATTACCCCGTGATCTGAGGCGCACAGGACCCAGGGCAGGGCAAACGAATAGGCCGGAAATCCGGCTTTCTGGCAGGGCGGTCGGTCGCCCTGCCCGACATTTAGGCAGCAGCCGCTAAAGGCGGCATTTTTTGTTGACCGGGGTCGCGCGGCCATTGCACGTTTGCCCCATGCCGACACATATTTTTATCCCCGCATTCACCGCTCTTTTTGTCGCTGCCGGTGCCTCATGGGCCGCCGACGCACCCTACGTCCGGTCGTCTGAACATACGGCCACGTCCCTGTGCCGGGACGCCGATGGACCGCCTAAAGAGGTCGCCGCCGTCTGTAGTGAAGCGCTCAGTGAGTTTGATCAAACCGCCCACGGCCGCGCTCAGGTTCTTGTGCGCCTGGGTCAAGCGAAACGACGCTTGGGACAGTTCAGTGCAGCGCTAGATCACCTCGAAGAGGCCGTCGAACTTGCTCCGCAAATGGCGTGGGCCTACCGGGAATTGGCGTGGGTACACTGGAACCAAAGCCGCTACGACCGGGCGGAGGCCGCTTTCCGCACGGCCTTTGCCATCGCCCCGGACGAAGATAGCATTTCGGGGATCGCATCCTCGATTGCCCGTGGGGCTGGGGACCAGGACGCAGCCCTTGAAATATTCGCCCAGGTCTACCGCATCCATCCGGACGCTGAATGGGCCATGGTGGAAGAAGGTTGGTTGCATTTCGAGAAGTCCCGATACAGCGAAGCCGTTGCCGCTTTTGAGCGCGCGCTGGCGATCAACAACCGCTATTTCCACGCGCAATTGGGTCGCGCACGATCTTACTATAACTGGCAAAAGATGGAAGAAGCATTGGGCGCGATTTCCAGCGCCTTGGCGATCCGCGAGGCGCGCTCTGCGCTGGTATTGCGGTCCAAAATCCTGCGCGAAACAGAACGCCCAGCCCGGGCAGTGACCGACGCGCGCCGGGCCATGGAGCTTTATCCAAAGGCCGACACCCCGCCCGTGGCGCTGGCCCGGGCTCTTATTGACCTGGGGCGAAGCGCCGAAGCCGATGCGGTTTACCGGGCCAAGGCTGCGACCATCGACAGCCCTTACCTGCGTTACTGGCACGCCGATTTTCTGAGTGATGAGGAACGCTGGCAGGAAGCGGCAGAGGTTCTAAAGCCAAACCTTACCCATGCAGGTGCCGACAAGTGGGACTTCAACCTGATGGCCTATATTGCGCTTCAGACCGATGATTTCGACACTGTGCGGACTTCCGCGGCTCAGGCCCTGGCGTTGGATCCGACTTTTGACGCTGCGGCGATTAATATGGTTTACGGCTATGCGATGACTGGCAGCTACGTCGAGACGGTCGACAGCTTCTCTCGCGCGCGGGAGCTTGGCATGAATGCGCAGGATGTTCAAAATTTGCTTGCGTTCCTAACGCGACACGAAATGCACGGATTAGCTACGCTGTTGCGATGGCGTGCAGACTTGGACTAGGCCCTGGACGGAATGACTGACGCTGCCGTTGCGCTTGCGCCGCACCCCCGTGGGCAGTACCGGGTGCAGTCGGCCGAAGCCGTTGCAATCCAGCCCTGGTGCGTTACACCGATCCCACGCGGATAACTTTTTGATCCGGGCGGGGCATGGCGCGCAAGAAACAGGTTTTGGTTACCGGTGGCTCTGGCTTTATCGCCAAGCACATCATTTTAGCACTCTTGGACGAGGGCCTGTCGGTACGGGCCAGTGTCCGCAACGAAGACCGCGCCGCCGACGTGCGCGCCGCCATGAACACCCACGCTCGGGATCGGGAAACGCTCGACGCGCGGCTAACCTTTGTGGAGCTTGACCTGACTCGCGACGAGGGTTGGGATGCGGCGCTCGACGGGTGTTCGGCACTCATTCACACCGCGTCACCCTTTCCCATGGCACAGCCCGAGGACGAAGACGAACTGGTGCGTCCGGCCGTGGACGGCACCCTGCGCGCCATGAACGCGGCCCGAGACGCGGGTGTGACGCGGGTAATTCTGACCTCCTCGACTGTGGCGGTTACGGGCACGCGGCTGCCTGCCGGGCGGCACCGCTACGACGAAAACGACTGGACCGACGTGCATTCGGCCATGACAACGCCCTACGCCAAGTCAAAGACCCTAGCGGAACGGGCCGCCTGGTCGTTTGTCCGTGAACACCCAGAGATGAAGCTGACGTCTATCAATCCCGGGCTGGTGCTGGGCCCGCCTCTCGACAGTCGCATCGGCACAAGCCTGGAATTGATCGAACGGCTTTTGGCTGGGAAAGACCCGCTTGTGCCGCGCCTTGGCCTGCCCGTGGTGGACGTGCGCGACATTGCGCAGATGCATGTACGTGCGCTTCTGCGGGACGAATCCGTGGGTTTCCGTTTTGTGGGGGCGGAACGTTTCATGTGGATGACGGACCTCGCCAAGGTGCTTGCGGCGGAATACCCGGATCGCCGGGTGCCCACGCGCCAGGCACCGGACTGGTTGTTGCGCCTCTTTGCGATCTGGGACAAGTCCATCAAGGGCATTCTGCCGACCCTGGGCCACGAGACGCCCGTCAACTCTGCCCTCGCGGCCGAAATTCTGGGGATCGAGTTCATCGAAGCCCGCCAGGCCATCCGCACCAGTGCTGCCTCTCTTTTCCGGGAGGGCCATGTCAGCTGACCCGGCGCCTGGCCCGGGCCCCGGCGCAGCCGCCCGCCCCGTTGTCGGGGCCGCGGCGCTGATCGCCACGCCCGAGGCCCTGCGCTGGATGCAGCGCCTGGTACTTCTGGTTTTTGCCCTGGCGCTTGTGCGCGATCTCCTGCCGCCGAACGGGTTCTCGGGTACGGTTCTTCTCTTTGACTACGAATTTGGGCTTGTGCGGCGGGGGCTCCTGGGGGAACTTGCCAACCTTTATTGGGGCAAGACCGTCACCCCGGGCGAAGTCTTTGCCGTGTCGGCGGCTATGTCGCTTCTGGGGCTTTCGGCGCTTTTGGTTTGGCTTGGGCGCAGCCTTCTGGCCAGCCGCGAAACCGTACTTTTGGCGCTTATCTTCGTAACCTCTTTTGGGTTTGCCGCGGTGGTGGGCACCACGGGCTACATGGACATGGTGCTGATTGCGTTGACACTCGGCGCGGCGGCTACCGACCCAAACCGGGCGAGCGGGCTTGTCGCACGCGTGGTGGTGACTGTGGTGGGGGTG
>JBCCMR010000320.1:0-3251 GCA_039026255.1 Pseudomonadota bacterium | reverse complement strand
GGGGCCTTCATTCTAATTCTTGCTTTTGTGGGTGTGTTTTCGATCCGCAATAGCTTTACCGACTGCATGTTTGCGGTGGGCTTCGGCTACTTGGGCTATATCCTGCGCCGCTTGGACTGGCCGCTTGTGCCGATTGTGCTGGGGCTTGTCCTGGGGTCGATCATTGTCGACAAGCTTTCTGCCGGGTCGGGGCAGATACGCACGCTTGCCGATCTGGTGAACCGTCCAGTATCGGGGACCCTTTTTGTTGTCATCCTGGGGGTGTTGGCGGTGACCGTCTACACCGCGGTGAAAAACCGTCAGAGCCCACAACCCTAACCAAAAGCAAACCAAGCAAGGGAGTGACCTCATGAAAAAGCTTTTGACCAGCGCCGTTTTGGCGGTGTCCACGACGCTCGCCGGGGCGGCTATGGCCGACTATCCGACCGGGCCCGTGCAGATGATTGTGCCCTGGCCGCCGGGCGACTTTGAGGACGTGCTCACCCGCATGATCGCCGCCGAAATGGCGGAAGAAACCGGCCAGGCCGTGTCGGTGGTCAACCGACCGGGTGGCGGGGACGGGCCTTTCCCTGGCGCACTTGAGGTGCTTGAGGCGCCCGCCGACGGGTCCGTTGTCGGTTCCTTTGTCATCGGCGTGCCGGTTGTGGGACCCAAGATAGGTATCGGCATAGAAGAAGACAGCTTCGTGCCTGTGGGTATCTTTCTGACTTACCCCTTCGTTTTGGCTGCATCGGGGGATGTGCCCTACAGCAACTTGGCGGAGCTATCGACCCATGCTCAGGACAACGACGTGGTGCTTGGGCATTTCGGTGCTGGGCTCACGCCAACAAAGGTGACCTTTGTGGCCGCTAAAACGCTGGGCTTTGAATTTGCAGATGACGCTGCTTTTGACCTTTTGGACTGCAACACGCTGACCTCGGGTGATGCCGACATCATCAACACCACTCTGGCCCTGGTAGAGCCGTGCCTTGACGACATCAAGATCATCGCGAGCATCGGCGATGAGCCGATCTCAAAGCTCGACGGGGTCGAAACCCTGGCCGCCCAAACTGGGCTGAAGCCCCTGGCGCTCTGGAACGGGCTTTTTGTGAAAAAGGGCACCCCCCAAGAGGTCATCGATACCATCGCCGCTGTGGCCGAACGCACCATGGCCGGGGAAGAGGCCCAGACGCTGATGCGTGAAAGCGGCGCTGCGGTCTATTGGCAGGGCTCGGACGAGGCGCTGGCCCGGATTGAGGCGGATCGCGCCACCGACGCAGAATTCTCGCAGATGTTGGAATGACTGGCGCGCCGGGGGGCCTAGGCTTTGGGCTACCCGCCCCATGATTGCTTCGCCCGGGCGGCCTTGCTGCCCGGGTGCCACCGCCGCCCCGTCGGCACCTAGCCTGCCCAAGACCCAGCACCGAGGCCCCGATGACCGATCCCACACGCACCCGCGCCATGTTCTGCGATCTTTTAAATTTGCCGCGGTGCAAATACGTACCGCCGGCTTTGGCCGAGGGGGGGAGCCTAGGCTTTGCCCGGGCGGTATTTGGCGTGACCTTCGATCGCGATCTCATCCCTGTACCTGGGGCCGGGGTCTTTGACGGGCTGCCAGATATGGAATTGCACCTCGACGACACGCGCCGGGTGAGTTGGCAGACGGGCACGGAGATCGCCCTGGGTGACCTTTACGCCGACGGAGAACCCTATGCGCTTTGCCCGCGCGGGGCTCTCAAAAGGGCGATTGGCGCCTGGAAAGGGCGGGGGCTTACGCCGATGGTAGGCCTGGAGCTTGAGGCTTATGTTTTCCAACAGGACGACGACGGCACCTGGCGCCCCTACGACACCCCGGGCGCTTTTGTCTACGGCTGCGGTCCTGCGAACGACCCGGCGGGGCTGATGGACGTGCTTTGGGAGACATCCCAGGCCTGCGGGTTGCACATAGAGTCCATGAACGGCGAATACGACAACGGCCAGTTTGAACTAACACTAGGTTTTACGGATGCCCTGCGGGCCTGCGACGATGCTTTTCTCTTCCGCGCCATGGCCCGGGAGGTGGCGCTTAACCGCGGGTTGATGTTGACCTTCTTGCCCAAACCTATCCCTGACCGGGGCGGATCGGGCATGCATGTCAACTTCAGCTTCACCGACGAGGCGGGCCATAACGTGATCGCCCCTAGTGGCGGGCTTTCGGACGTGGCCAAGGGGGCCATCGCCGGCCTGATCGCCCATCACGAAGGTCTTGCGGGTCTTTTGGCCATGACCACCAATAGCTATGACCGGCTTGGCCCTGCGTCGATGGCGGGATACTGGGCCAACTGGGGCGAAGATCACCGCTTGGTGACGGTCCGTTCGTCCGCCGGGTCGGTGAAATCGGCGCGGCTTGAACACCGCACCGCCGACTGCGCCACCAATCCCTACTTGGCCGTGGCCGCGGTGTTGCAGGCCGCCCATCTGGGGGTAACGGGTGGTCTTGATCTGCCCGCGGCTGAGGACCTCGACGGGTTAGAAAACACCCGTGCCACGCGCCATGTGCCGTCGGGGCTCGGCAAGGCGCTGGACGCGCTGGACGCTGACACTGTGCTTCGCCAGGCCGTAGGAGAAGCCATTTGCGACGCGGTGATTTTTCTCAAACGGGACGAAATTGCCCGGCTCGACGGCAAAAGCGTAGATGAGGCGCGGGATTTCTACCTGCCGTTTGTCTGACGCTTTCGCAAGAGCGGCGCACAGAGCGGTCTTTCATTCAAAGATCGTCAGAAGGTCCATCGCGGTTACGTCGTCAAACTGCACATGGCGCTGCATTTTTTCCTCTGCGCCGGGGCTGTCGCGGTCAAGGATTGCGCCCGCTATGGCACGGTGGTCCGCCACAGAGGCTGCCGTCACCCCAGTAAACCGGTAGCGCGCCCGGTAGTAGGCCATGAGCTTTAGCGCGTTCGATTTCACCATTGAAAACAACACATCGTTGCCGGCTGCCTCGGCTACGGTGCCGTGGAAATCTAGGTTGCGCTGGTAGTAGCGGTCGGGGTCACCGTCGCCGAACGTTGCCATATGGGCGTCGCAGGCATCGCGCACAGCTTCAAGCCTGCGGCCCCGTTCGACGCTCAGACGCCGGGCAGCAAGGCCCGCCGCCTGGCCTTCAAGTCGGGCTTGCACCTCCATTATGGCTAGAAACTGCCGCAGGGTTGGTTTGAAGACCACCGCACCTTTGCGTGGCTGCCTATGGATCAGCCCCTGGGCTTCAAGGGCGATCAACGCCTCTCGCAGGGGCG
>JBCCMR010000319.1:0-3303 GCA_039026255.1 Pseudomonadota bacterium | reverse complement strand
CGTGCAACCCGTAACCCCGGCGTGGCCACCGCCGTGGACTGGATCCGAAATGGCCAAAAAAGCGGCGGCTAAAAGCCATGTCGTAGGGAAAGTCACGGTGATAGACATCAGAAACCCTGTCACGGTGTCGAGCGGTCTGTGCCGGTGATGCCTGTAGTCATGGTGCGACCCTGTCCAAGGTTTCTGCGGCGGGCATTTTTTCGTGGATCCCTTCAATTTCCGCGCAAAACACCGAAAATAAGGCATTTTTCGCGCGATTTTTTAGTTCTGCATCGCCGGGCACCCGCCAAGGCTGGTGATATGCGCGCTAGACGCATGCGCAGTTGAGATGGGACTTATAGGGCCGTTATGGCCGCGCCGACTTCAGAAGTGATTTAAGTCCTTTTCTTCAGAGTCGCCTTGGGGGTTCAGCGGGCGTTTTCCAGGCTTTGTGACCACAAGGCGCCAAAGCCCCTGGCGCTGTGCCTGGGCTAACGGGCCACGGCAAATGACAGGCTCAAAGAGGCCTTTATGAACGCTCTGGAAAACCGCCAAGCGTTACCAGCTCACCGGTCATCTCCCATGACCCGGCTGATCACCGTGGCGCGCAACAGCGCCTTCGACCGCCTGCGCGCGGGTCGCACCGACGATGACGGCCGGTCCAAAGTTGCAGAGCAAACGCCCGGGCGCCAACGCCCGAAGAGGCCGCCATGCTGGCCGCCGAATTTGCCCTGGGGCTTTTGCGCGGGCAAGACCACGCCGCCGGCGCTTGCGCCGCGGTGGGCGCCGATTTCGCGCGGGCCGTCACCGAGTGGGAGAGGCAGTGCGCCGCGTTCAGCGATGACTTGGAAGAAAACGCGCCACGCGCTGCTGCAGAGGCCCGTCTGATGCTGGGGCTTTTTGCGCCCGATCCCGCGTCCGCGCCCGAGCCGGGCCTTTTAGGGCGGCTTTGGCGGGGGCGGGCTGCGGCATACGTCGTGCCTTTGGTGGCGGTCTTTAGGGCAAGCGGGCTCTGGCACGGGACGGGTGTGCCCAGGCCACTCTACAGCGCCGATATGCCCCTTGAGGGGGATTTCCCCGTGGTGGCCATTGATGCAAAGACCACAAACCAGGTGGCGCTGACCTGGCTTAGCGGTGCGGCGCCGCCGCGCGTATCCTAGTGGTCTGGGGCAACGGCCGGGGCGAACCGGCACAATTGGTGGGGGGTTTGGCCCGGGAGCGAAACCGCGCGCGTGCCGCTGCCACCAGAAATCGCCGCCATAGAGGATTTGCTGACGCTTAGCGTCAGCGAAAAGCCCTCGGACGGGTCGCTGGCCGGGCGCCCGTCGGGGCGCGTTTTGGGCAACGTCGACATCCCCGGTGTAACCGCCGCGCGATAACCTGCCGATCCGTGTAGACTAGTTTGCACCGCGCCCCGAGGGGCCATTCTGGCGGGCCTGCGCGCTGCAAGCGGCTGCCTCGTGCCCAACGTGGGCCCATTGAAATTGCGCCATGACAGCGATCCTAAAAGTGCTGCCTTCCTTATGGCGGCAACGGGGGCGGCCTTTGCCGATCAGGCCGACAAACGCAGCATGGAATTTGGCCCCTTTTCAGGCCTATGCGGAAGCGGTGATCGAGAGGCTGTCCGGGCAGCGGGCCGCCTCTGATATGGACATCAAAGACCTGATGGTGGCGCGCTACGCCAAAGCCAACAGGTCAAAAACCGTACTACCTGCGACCGGGCCAAAATCGGCGCATGACGATGAACGAAGGCGCCTAGGTGCGTTTACCGCGGCGCTTTGGCGCCAAACGTGGCTTCGCTGCACTATCGCCGGCGGGCGTCGCGGGCTACGGTTTGGGCAAAAAGAGGCGTCGAGTGGGCCCAAAACATCTAATCCTAGCCGCGCTTATCTGGTTGGCGGCCACACCCTTTTCTTGGGCCGAAGACCGGCGCATCCAGGGGTTTTCGCGCATCTTGTCGAACGACATCCTAGGCGACGGCAAAGACCGCTGGCGCACGGGTTCCTACGGGCTTTCGATGACCTACGGCCGCTTCGAAGACCGCGCCCCGGCGGAGGCTTTTGCGCTGATGGAGTACCGGATACGGGCGGAAATTCTCACACCCCAGAACCTGGCGCTTGCCGATCCGACACCCGCGGACCGGCCCTACGCAGGGGTGATCGGCTTGGGCGCATTTACCCACATGACGCGCGGAGACATAAACCTGTCCTTCGGGGCTGAACTGAACTTCGTCGGCCCGTCCACACGGCTCGACGATTTTCAGGAATGGCTTCACGATGGGCTGGGGATTCAGGCCCCGATAGCCGCTCGCAGCCAACTGGGCGACCGCGTGTATCCGACCATTCAAGGGGAAGTATCGCGCACGATTCCCCTAAGAAACGGCATCTTGCGCCCCTTCGCCGAAGCCCAGGCCGGGCTAGAAACATATGCCCGCGTCGGTGTCGATTGGATCCTAGGCGACAACTATGGGCGCAATTTCTTCTTGCGGGATACGGTTACGGGTCACCTGATGACCAATGTACGCGCGGGCGAGGGTGTCTCTTGGGGGTTTGTGCTAGGCGGCGACTTGGCTTGGGTCGCCCATTCAAACCTCCTCCCCGACGGGCGCGGGCTTGACGCCAAGAAAGCACGCGGCCGGGTGCGCGCAGGGCTCGCCTACGAAGGGGAGCAAAGCACGTTTTTCTACGGGTTGACCTACCTCGGCCCGGAGTTTGAGGGCCAACCAGAGGGGCAAGTCACCGGTTCAATCAGCCTGCGCTTACGGTTTTAAGCCGCTCTAATCCATCACACTTGCGTGAGCAGATCGACTCACGTCACAGCCTGTGGTTGATAAATCAACTGGTTGCTAGAAGCTCAAGCGCGGGAGAACGAATCGGACGACACGCTATGACAGATCATATGCGCCGAGATTGGGTGCTACCGATATTGGAAGATGTGCGAAATTTCCTCGATGAGGCGGAAATGGCACCGATGGCGCGTGACCTTGACCGGTTGATGCGCGAGTACGGCGAACAACTGCAAACCACATGCGCTATTGAGCGGCCTAGCATACCGAAACCTGAGCACGCCGGTAACCTGCTGAAATTCCCCGTGCAACGACGTTAAAGCGTGGGACCGCGCTCGCCGCGCTTGACAGAACATCCTGCGCGGCGCAGAAGGCAATTTCTTTGGTGTTGGCGGCCCCCGCAAGGGGATGCCTGTCGCCCTGCGATGGCTACGGACGCGTGAAGGGCGTTGTCCTTTCCCAAACCCGGCCGTAGCCATCGCATGGCGACAGGCATCCCCTTGCGGGGGCCGCCAACACCAAAGAAATTGCCTTCTGCG